>JANYDH010000134.1 GCA_025359865.1 Actinomycetes bacterium
CTCGTTCGACGAACCAGGCGAACGAGATGTCCGCCTCGGTGATGTCGAGTCGGCCCCAACCTTCGGTCGGCAACTCGGCTGAACGGACACGCAGCATCACGACCTCCGACGGTCGCAGGCCCGCGTAGTACGCAACCGCCGTCATGACTCGATACGTCTTGCTGCCGGGCTGTTGCGTGACGATCGCGTCGATCGCCGCCGCCATAGCGGCCGGGCTCGGCAGTGCACGCACGTCGACGCTTCGTTTGGTCCGCGCGACCTTGCGTCGTGCTCGAGTCTTCGAGCGCTGTGGCCACGCGTCCGCTGCAACAGCGCCGGCATCGATCGCCGATTGCACCGAGGCGCGAGCGATGATGCGAATCCGGTTGGTGGTGTTCGCCGCCATCGGCGAACCGTCGAGCTTCAGGCCGAGTCGCCGGTCGATGTCGGCGACGCGCTCTCGATCGAGGTCGCCGAGCGTCAGGCTGTTCCTCGCCATCCACTTCTCGTGCTGCACATCGCGCACGCCTTCGGAGTCGGGAGCGAGCGCGGTGTACAGATACACCCGAAGGCCCTCCGGCGTCCTCGCGCCGTGCTCGGTGGCGATCGTGATGAACCGGGCGAGTGACTCAGTCGCCGACACCCGCGTTCGCGGTTGCCACTCCTGCCATTGCTCGGCGAGCCAGCGACGCGACCACTCGTGCACGCGGACTTCGCGCAGCGGTGTCTGCCACGACTCAGGTTCGCCGGTGGTCTCGTCGAATCTGCCGCCGGCCTGGACTGCTTGCATCAGCAGACTTCGGTAGCGGTCAGCCTCGGCCCGAGTGCGGAACGACTTGCCGCGGTGGCGACCGTCGATCGTGTAGCGGACCACCCAGGGCAGCTTTGCCTGCGCGGTGGAGCGGCGGTCCTGAACCCCATAGACCTTGACCTCTTGCATCGGTCGAGCCATGCCACTACCTCCTGTCGACTCTCAGGCGGGTTACCGCGAGTGACCTACATCTTTGGGAAGGCTGTGGGATGAGCCTAGCTCCGAGCACCTCGTCAGGGGGTCTGAGCTGGACAAACGTCTGTTCTGACATACGGTTTCCTAAACCGCAGGTCGCAGGTTCAAATCCTGCCGGGGGCGCCAAGAAAGACCAGTGCAAGAGCTATTTTTGCCGGAGTTCCTTCGTACGCTGTTGTGAGTGGTAACGACTTGGTAACGTCACTCCATGGCGAGTGGCACGGTCTACCGCCGGGTGCTGGCATCCGGGGCTGCCTCGTGGGTCGCTCATGCGACCTGGCAGGAGGGCGGCAAACGGCGGCAGGCGAAGCGCTCGTTCGACACCAAGAAGCGGGCGCAGGCAGCCCTCACCGAGTTACTCGCCGCTCATCAATCGGGCACGTTCGTGGCGCCCAACCGGCTGACGCTGGCGGAGTTCGTTGAACCCTGGCTCGCCGGCCTTGTCAACCAGGGTCGCAAGCCGACAACACTGCGCGGCTATCGCGGCTCGATCGAGCGACATGTCGTTCCGTCGCTCGGGTCAGTACCGCTGCAGGATCTACGACCGACCGATCTCGACGCGCTCTACGCCTCGCTGCTGAAGAGCGGGCTTTCGATGACGTCGGTGCACCACGTTCACGCTGTGGTCAGCAAGCTGCTGCACGACGCCGAGCGCAAGGGGCTCGTCAACCGCAACGTTGCCCGGCTGGCGAATGCACCGTCACTGACCACTGCGCGCTCCCGGGGACCGGAGATGACCGTCTGGACGCCGGCTGAGTTGTCGACGTTTCTCGTCTCGATCGAGGGCAATCGGAACGAGGCTCTGTTCCGGCTGATGGCGATGTCGGGCATGCGGCGCGGCGAAGTCGTCGGACTGCGTTGGTCCGACGTGCAGCTCGACAGGCATCGCCTGACGGTGAGCCAGGCCGCAACAGTGGTCGATGGCGAGGAGTCGGTCGATGTGCCCAAGACCCGCCGTAGCCGTCGTGTGATCGACCTGGACGGCGACACCGTGCTGCTGTTGCAGCGCCATCGGTCCCGCCAGCGCGAGCTGTTCCTCCGGCTGGGCGTGACGGCGTCTGCCAGCGATCGAGTCTTCACGAACGAGATCGGCGATCCGATTCGCCCTGACTCAGTGGGTCAAGCATTCGGCCGGCTCATGAAAGCCGCAGGCGTGCCAGCGATCCGTCTCCACGATCTGCGTCACACCCACGCGTCACACTTACTCATGGCCGGGATCAACGTGAAGGTCGTCAGCGAACGCCTCGGCCACGCATCGGTCAGCTTCACCCTCGACACCTACGCCCACGTCATGCCCGGCCAGCAGGCCGAGGCGGCCGCAGCAGCCGCAGCGCTGCTCGGAGAGCGATGACGGCTCGGCACGGCTTCATCGACGAGAGCGTGCGTTCGGATGGCTGGTATCGCCTCACGATGGTCGACGTTGCCGCCCGAGACCTTGGATCGGTGACACGCGCACTTCGTTCGATGGTTCCGAAGGGCCGGCAACGCCTTCACTTCTCAGCAGAAGGTGAGTCGCAGCGTCGCCAGATCTTGAACGGCATGATGCCTCTGCCGATGACGGCGCTCACGGTCGCCGCGCCCTATCGCCGCGGCCGAGACGAGGAACCGGCGCGTCGAAGGTGCATAGAGGCGTTGATCGATGAGCTCGACCCCGCCGTCGTGCTTCTGGTGCTCGACAGTCGTGGCGCTCAGCGTGACCAGGGCGACCGCCGGGTGATTCGAGACTCGTTGCTGAGGTCGGGTCGAGAGGATGGCCCGACATACTCCCACCGAGGTTCCAGCGACGAGCCGCTGCTCGCACTGCCCGATGCTGTCGGCTGGTCGGTCGGAGCGGGTGGGTACTTCGCCAGAACGGTCGCTGGTCGCGTCCGGGAAGTGTTCCTCACCGACGAAGAGGGTTGATCTTCGGATCCGACCTGGCGATAATGAGGGCGTCCGAGCCACTAGGCGAGGAAAGTGATCCCGGCGTTCTCCCCCGTATCTGAGGAGCCGCCGGGATTTGCGCGTTCAGCCCCGAGTGTCGCTCTCGTTGGGTCGTTGTCAAGGTCGATCGCGCGCAGCCTGCCTTGCTGCTACCGCCTGCCTCACCTGCTCGGCTGGCCACTTGTGGCGGATGTCGACACTCCAGTGCTCCGGTTCAGTGGCCAGCAACTGTCGCGCCATCTCATCAGCCTGTGCCTCGGGCGTGTCAGCCGTTGGCGAGAATGCGACGAGGACTTGGCCCAGCGGGCCGATGAACTCGACGTGGAAGTTGCCCGGTTCGTTCCAGTGAGGTGCCACCCACCCTCGCCAGTAACCCAGCCCCGTGAGGTGTTTGTCGTTCTGGCGGAGAATCTCCAGCAGAAGCCGCGCCGTCCGTCGATCCGCGGTTTCCCATACGCGGTCGGCTGTCGCTCGCTCAACCTCTTGTAGGTACCGGGCGGCGTCAAACTCGAGGTCTGCGAGACCGTGCGGCGAGCCCCCGGCTGGGGCAGGGTCGTCGAGCGGGCTGTGATAAACGCCGGTGAAGTCCCGGAAGTCGTGCCAGCGAATACTCCCGCCGGTGCGTTCGATGACTGGAGCGACGCAGCCGCAGCCAGCCTCGCCACAACCGCAGCGGTACACGGCCACCCGGCGAGGTGGGTCGGCCGGCAACAGGGCACCGGTGTCGAGTATGTCGGCTGGATCGAACCCGACGAACCCGCCAGCCAGCTGAGCGAGAATGTCTTCACCGTCGACCAAGATCATGACCGCCGGGTAGTTCGGGCGGTCGGGGTCGTTGGCCACCACGCTGAGTTCTAGCGTCTTGAGGTTGCTCAGCATCTTTCGATCGTAGATCCGGTTGTCCGGTCGTTGACACGGGTTTCAGTCATTCGCCGCAACAGGATGCGAGAGCGGCGTCAGAACAGCGCTGCCTGACGGCCGGCCGGGCGCGATGTGCGCTTTCGCGGCGTCGGAGGCTCAGCTGGCTCCCCGTCTACGAGTGTCTCAACGAGGAGTTCGAGCTCGGCCACGGAGAAGCGGACACAGCGGCCGATGTGCACGGGGGTCATCGCGCCAACCTTGATCAGCTCGTAGAGCGTCGTTCGTCCGATCCCGAGGAGCCGGGCGGCCTGATGCGCCGACACGAGCAGCGGCCGCATGGCAACTACTTCTCCCTGGTTGTCCGACGTCGGAGACGCAGTCGCCGCGATCACAAAGGAGTACGGGCTTCGAAGGGGCGACAGGTGGAAGCCTTGGCCGCGGCGCCGAGCATCGCGAAGACACATCGCAGGGAGTCCTTCACAGAGTATTACCCGGTAGGTGAACCTGACTCGGCCGATCGGGCCAGCCGCGCGTCGATGGTGACGTCAGGCGCGCCGATTGCTACAGCGAAACCTGCTTGTTCCAATCACGGATATGCATTCCGATGCGCTCGATGTCCGGAAGGGACAGCGAGCCGCTGTGCATGATCACGTTCCGGGAGCGTTCAAGGGTTGAGAACAGCGCAGTGGCCCAATCGACCCTCGGGACGTACGCCTCGAAGTGTTCCCAGTTCTGCTGCATAATCGCAGGCAGGTGCCCCAACTCGGTGTAGCTGAGAAGGTCGTCGCCCCGCACTCCGTGCCATTTGACCTTCTCCTCCTCGGTGCGCCGGGAATCCACAAATTTTCGGATCTTCTCGGAGACGCCCTTGTCCCACCAGTCCTCCCCGTGGGTGTCCATCAAGACCTTTTTGACGAAGCGCCGCACCGACATCTCAAATGCGGCGATCGCCGTGTACACCGTCGACATCAACTGGGCCTGCGCCAACAGATCCTCATCAAAGAGTTCGAAGCTGAGCGCTTCCGCTACCTCGCTCGCGTCAAGATCGCCGCCACCGTGTCGCGGGCGACCTGCTGCATCGAGCGCCTCCTCGGCAAGCATCGCTCGGTACACAAAGTCGTAGAAGTAGTCATGACTCGTCGAGGTCATCGGAAGTGTTCTCTGAGCGCCTTGAAAATCGCGTTGTAGACGGCGGGGTCGCGCGACTCGGGCAATTGGATATTGACGTTGTATGCCAGGCTGGCGAACGGTGAGCTAGCCCCTGTGAGATTCATCCCCGGATCCGCGGGAGGCGGGTCGGAGGGCTGCTCAGCAAGGACCGTCACGGTCGAGCCAGCCCCCACCCCCGGAGTTGGTGCCGACGAGAAGTCCGCCGACTTGACCAGTGTTGTGAAAGTCCCGGCCATTTGGGTGAGAACCCGGTCGGTGTACGCTCCCTCGGACAGGGTCTTCATTTTGTTCTTGACGTCGGTCTGATTCATCTCGTGCGCAGTCCGGTTGATGCGGAACAGGTCCTCATATGCACTGCGGATCCCCTCGGCGAGCACAAGCGCTGACTGAGTTTGATCTAGGTAACGGTGGTAGCGCTGAGATGGAACTCCGGAGTCATCCAAGAACCCAAGCGTCTTCAAGACGTTGATGATCGCTCGGTCATTCGAGTTGGCGAATCCCAACCCCTCCAGAAACTTCTGGGTGAATCGCTGAGGTGCCTGTGCAGCCTGAATCGCCTGCAAGATCGATGCGGTGTTCTTGAAGGACGTTAAGTACGCACCCGGGAGGCTCATGTTGCGATTCTACGATGCGACGCTTACGTTCACGGACGAACACCTCGCTCGACATGCCCGTGAGAGTTCTAGTGGTCCGTCGCGGATTCAGTAACGCGATCGAGGGTGGCTCGTCCGCGCTTGAACTTGGTGATGATGTCGTCGACGGTCTTGGTCCACGCGAAGGGTTTCGGGGACGCTGTTGCGTTGCTCGATCACGGGCGTCGACGATCGCGATGCGCGCCTGATCAGATCGTGGTTGCGAGTTCGTCGAACGCGGCGGCTACGCGTAGCTGATCGTGTCGCGTTTCGGCTCCGAGTTCGTAGTGGCCTCGTCGGAGGTTCTGGATGAAGGCGTGTCCTTCGACGATGACGCTCGTGGTGCGGTCGGTCTTGAGGCCGCGCATCGGTCTCAGCCGCGCTTTGAGTCGGCCGTGGTCGCATTCGATCCGGTTGTTCGCGTACTGGCCGGTGTTGTGCACCGCGTCGGGAATCAACTCCGCGACGACATGGGCCAACGCGGCCGCCCGATCAGTGATGACTTCGACCGGTTCGCCGTGCGCGTCGATCGCCGCGGTGAAGAACCGGCGGGCCGCCGCGATGTCGCGTCGCCGCGAGACGAGCACGTCGATGACCTGGCCGTGCTCGTCGACAGCGCGGTAGACGTAGCGCCACACGCCTGCGACCTTCACGTAGGTCTCATCGACACACCAGCGCGAGCCGACCACGTGACGGCACGGTCGCGCCGCGTCGATCAACAACGGCGTGAAGCGTTGCACCCACCGGAACAAGGTCACGTGATCGACGTCGACGCCACGCTCGGCGACGAGCTCCTCGAGGTCGCGGTACGACAGCCCGAAGCGGAGATACCACCGCACCGCCAACAAGATCACCTCGGGCGGGAACCGGAAACCCGCGAACGCTGAGAGGTCGGCTGACAACAACGGCGAACGACGACGGCGCTTCACCGCAAAACCCTCGCCCGCGG
>JANYDH010000135.1 GCA_025359865.1 Actinomycetes bacterium
ACCACCTCATCCACCGACCAGGCTGGACCCTCCAACTCGACCCCAACGGCGACCTCCACATCACCAACCACGCCGGACAAACCCGCACCACCCACCCCTACACATACCCAGCCACCGGACCACCCACCACCGGACCACCCGCCGCCTAAAACGCAAGTCGCCCGAACCTACGCGTCGATTGCGAGGCCGCCCGCCGCGCTGGCGTGACAAACTCCATGCGGCGCAGCGCCAGCCGGCGGAGCCGAGGGCCTACGGGACCGTCCAGTGGAGGATGTCACCACCGCGACGTTCCGTGTGACAGCCTGTGTCGTCGTGAACCGTCGTCAACACCACGTTCGATCGAGCAGGTCGGCGTCGTCGGTCGTCCTGATGACCCTCGTCGCCGCCGTCGTTGTGGGTGCCGGCGTCGGTGGTGGAGTCGTGCCGGTTGGTATCGCCCGAGCGAACCCTTCCGGAGCGGTCACTCCCGTATCGGTGAACGGACTTCCGGCTGGCGCCGATGCCGTACTGGTCAACATCGCCATGGTCGATGGCACATCGCCCGGCTATATCGCCGCCGACCGGTGTAGCGCCCTCGTGACCGGAGCACCGAACCGGGCCAACGGCAACTTCGACGCACGGGCGGCGATCGCCAACCTCGCCGTGGTCCCGGTCGCTCCCGATGGGCAGTTCTGCATCTACAACCAGGCACCGGTCCAACTCGTCGTCGACCTTCAGGGAGCCTTCGCGCCGGTGACAGACGGTGGCGAACTGTATGTGCCAGATACGGGTCGGCGGGTACGTGACACCCGCACCACCTCGCCGACACCTCTCGCTGCTGGCTCGATCACGGCTGTCGACACCGGTCTGCCCGCCGGAACCGACGCGGCTCTGGTCAACATCGCCATGGTCGACGGGACAGCGCCGGGCTACATCACCGCCGACCGGTGCAGCAGTCTCACCGCCGGACCACAAACCCGGGCCAACGGCAACCACCTCGTCGACACCGCCATCGCCAATCTGGCCGTCGTGCCCGTCGACGGCGGCGGGCGGTTCTGCATCTACAACCAGGCACGCGTGCACCTCATCGTCGACGTGCAGGGCTCGTTCACTCACGATTCACCTGCGGGACTGGGATTCGCGCCGATGACCGGTGGGAGGGTGAGCGACACTCGCACCGCGTCGTCGACGCCACCGGTTGCCGGTTCGATCACGGTGGTCGACACCGGCGCCCCGGCGGGCACCCAAGCAGTGCTCGTCGACATCGCGATGGTCGACGCCACCTCGCCGGGCTATATCACCGCCGACCGCTGTAGCACCCTCGCCGCCGGACCGCAGACGCGAGCCTCCGGCAACCACGCCATCGGCGCCGCCATCGCCAATCTGGCCGTCGTGCCCGTCGACGCCGGCGGGCGGTTCTGCATCTACAACCAGGCACCCGTGCACCTCGTCGTCGACGTGCAGGGTCGCTTCGCCGCTGATGCACCCGACCGTTTCGTGTCGCTCACGTCGGCGCGTCTGCTCGACACCCGCCCGGCGGCACCGGTCGCGCAGGTCGCTGTGCCGGGAACCACCTCATGTACGTCAGTCGTCCACATCGGCGACTCGACATCAGTCGGCCTGATCGCCTCATCGATGCTCCACAACCCCGACGACCGGATGCCAGCGCAGTACCGGCGGGTGGGCGTGTCCGACCCACGGATGGAAATCTCGGGAGCGCGTTCGATCGTCGAGCGACTTCCCGGCCAGGAGAATGCCTACGAGGTGGCGGTCCGCCTAAAGGCCAGCGGCTACCACGGATGCTGGGTTCTCGCGTTGGGCACCACCGACTCGGCCAACATCGCCGCCGGGTCATCTATCGGACGGGCATGGCGGATCGACCGGATGATGTCGGTCCTCGGTGCCGACCCTGTGCTGTGGGTGAACGTGAAGACCACCGAGGCCGCTGGACCGTGGTCGAACAACGCGATGGCCCCGTGGAACCTGGCGCTGGTCGAGGCCGCGGTGCGCTATCCGAACATCATCGTCTACGACTGGGCTGCAGCCGCTCAAACGTCATGGTTCTCGACCGATCGAGTTCACTACACGTCCGAGGGGTTCCGGATCCGGGCCCAGCTCATCGCCAACGCGCTGGCCGTTGCCTACCCGGCCTGAGGCCTTATGGATAGGCGGTTTGGCCATTGCTGACCTGCACCAGGAAGCCACGCATGCCCTGGGGCCATGCCCCGGTGAACAGCACGGCGAACCAACCGATCAGGGCCTCCACCGAAGTGCTGTTGGCGGTTTTCCGCAGCATGGTCCGCGTCTGCGTCACACCTCACGTACGCCGCTCAGTGTGGAACACGTTCGGCGGCGATCGGGGCCCCCGGAGCGGCTTTGACAGTGGTCGGCGCATCGTCTGCTTCGCCGCCTAACAAGAATGAGCCGACCATGATCACGCCCCACACGGTGAGGAATGACATTGCGATCCCGACGTAGAGCACCAAGGAGGTCATACCGACACCTCTTTGCGAGCACGGCGGGCTGGCTCGACAACCTGACAGACGAGGAGCGTGCCGAGCGAGTGGATCGACGGCACCCAGAGGCCGACAAAGATCCCGGCGGAGGTTTCGTCCTTGACGAAGTACAGCCAGACCGAGAACAGAAACGACAGGAAGCCAGCGATGACAAACGGCAGCTTCAGTCGGAGGGAGGTGGGAAGTGATTTCATTTACGGGGCCTTTCGTCGACATGGACGCCGACTTCAACCCTGTTTAGTCGTATTTATTCCACGGCTGCGCACCGCTTACCATGTTCAACGAAATCAGCCCGACCGACGCGGCTAGGCGGCAGCGAATGCGTTCCACATGAAGACGAACACGAAGAAAGCGAGGCCGAAGCCGATCAGGTTCTTCTTGCCCGGAGTGATCGAGAACCCGGCGGCCACGAAGAGCGCTACCGCAATGAGGAAGAAGATCCCCTGAACCGACGCACTCATAGTGCTGATTGCAAACACGACTGTCTCCTTGGTGTGTGAAGCGGATGAAGGTGAACGGGGAGGCCGGTGGCGCTCAGCGACGGTCCCGACGGCTGAAGCCGTAGCTTCCGCCCGTCAGCACCAGCACGAGAAGAATCACCAACAAGATGGTCAACATGATCTCTCCGTTCCTCGTCGTGGTGGCTGTACCCGCACGTGCGGGGACTCAAACGTCGTAGCGGTCTTCGATCAGCCGGTGCGCGGTGCGTCGGTTGCCGCGAAGATGGCCAGCCACCGGCGTGATGCCTCGTCTCGGCCGAACTCGGTGACCAAATCGGTCCAGATCCGTGACCGGTCAGCCTCATCTGCTGCTCGCACATCCGCTGCGTCAACGTCATCCATCCGCTGCACCTTTATCACGTGGGCGATGCGCGAGTGGGTCGGGAGTCCTGCTGGTGCCGGCGACTTCGGAGTCGGCCAGCAGGTCGGCAGGCGACATCTGATCCTCGACCGGGGCTGGATCACCGGGCATCATGTCGGTCTCTGACACGTGCCACGCCGGGCTGTCGCCGGCGGTCTCCACATTGAACCCATGCTCGAACACGAGGCTTCCGCCGAAGGTCGCACCGATGGCGACTAACGCTGCGACCACGATCGAGATGACCAAGATCGGTACTGTGGCGTCGGGCCTGGGTGCCTTTCTCCGTGGAGCGCAGCCAGTCCCAGAAACCCGTCAGGGCAGCAAACACCGACACGACGGCACCTCCGATGAAGACGAAGGTGCCGGCTCGGAAGAAGTCGCGACTCCAAGCCTGATGCCGACCCACGACGGCGATCACGTCGAAGGTCGCCCCGAGGATGTACGCCGCCACGGGAACGTCGGTCAGCGGTGGGTGTGTCGGCTTGCCCGACCAGCCGCGCAGACCCTTGAACATCCTGCCGCGCAGTGTCATCGTCGGTCGTATGGAGAACTTGCGCATACTCGTTCATCCGATCTCGAAAGGTGCTCCGGTTTATCGGGAGCGAGTGTGATGGGCATCGCGGATCACCTCTACCCGATGTCACTGCCCGCAAGACATGACTCATGGTCAAGCAGGGTGGCACCGTCAACGAACAGCCAACGTGATCACGAACGGGAGATGATCGCTGCCGCCGGGTTTCAAGTTGCGGATCTCTAACGCGCAGATCTGGTCGTTCACCAGCGCCTGGTCGATGCGGGCGATGACACCGAGGACGTCGAGTGGCCAGACCGACTTCAGCGAGAAGGACGGCTTCCAGGCCTGCCCCAGCGAAATCGATCGCGTCGTCCAGCCCGACCTTGCGCAGTTCTTCGAACTTCGGCCGGAATCGGGTGCCGTTGAGATCTCCCGCCACCACCAATGGACCGGGCACCGTGGGGACGCAGGACTTCAGTTCGTCGATCTGGTCCTTCCAGATCTCGTGACCCTCCTGGTCAAACGTCGACCTCGGATTCAGTGCAGCGATCGTCGTGAGGATGCCGCCGATCTGCACCTCGGCAACGGCGAGACGGAACTGCGGGGCAGCTTGAACCCAGGATGGGACGCGCTGGGAGACCAGCCTTGGGATAACGAGCACGCTGTGGTACGCGGTCAGCGCCGCGCCAGCGAAGGCGAGCAGTAGATGTCCGCTGATCACGGCCGCGATGGAGATCACCGGCGCTAGGAAGAGCACGAGCGGCAAGACGTCGTACGCGATTGCGAGCACCGAGCCCTCATCGACCGTGAACCAGATCTGCAGGCGATGGGTCACGACAACTGCCGCCAACGACGCGCAGACGAGCCAACCGATCGCGGGAAACACCGGCACGGTTCTGCTGCTGAACTCGTCAGCTGAGCCGTCGATGTGACGAGCGATGAACGGGAGCACCACGACGAGCACTCCGCCGATGATGGCGCAGACGAATGCGGGGAAGCCGCGACTCGGTCGCTTCGACGCAGCGGTCGTCGCGCCCAGTCCCGCTGTCATCGGGGCACGGTCGAGCGGCTCACCGGAGACGGCACGCGAATCGTCACCGCATGAGGGACGACGTGGACCCGCAGCTTGTTCGCCTTCTCACGCGCTCCTCCATCGAGTTCGTACGGCCAACGTTTGCGGGTCTCGACCGTGATCTTGGTGGCCTGGGTCATCTGGACCAGGGGTGACTTTTCGGCGTGTCCGACGGACGCACGGGTGAGGGTGCGCAGCTGGCAGTATCATCGAACCAGATGTGACCGTCGATGCGGACGGTGGTGCGCACCGGCGTCGAGCGGACGTGTCGGGCACCGCTCCAAATGTAGGCCACCCGGCCGAAGCGGTCCTTCATCCCGGAGTCGGCGTCGCGGATCATTAGCGCGTCGAGACCGATGCCGGCCATGACGGCGAAATGCTCGCCGTTCATCTTCTCCACGTCAATCGTGTGATTGTTCCCATGCAGGCCGACTTCGACGGCCGCTTCGAGGTCGATCGGGATGCCGAGGTTGTTGGCCAACAGGTTGGCCGTCCCTGCGGGAATGATCGCGAGCGTGACGGGTGATCCCACGGCGGCATCGATGCAGCGTTGGACGCTGCCGTCGCCACCCCACACGAAGATGAGGTCCGCACCCTTCGTGAACGCTTCCTTTACGCAGGCGGGCACCTTGCGGCTCTTGGGCACCTCGAGCCAGATCGGATCGGTGACTCCTTGCTCGGTAAGCACGTCGCGTAGCCGACGGAGGCCGCCGCCTAGCACCTTGCCGCTATGTGCGACGACGGCTACGGAGGTCATGGTCGATTCCTTGAGGTTGCGCGAACGGGGGTGTCCGCAGGGGCTGATTCGGTGGAGAGAACAGCGCTGGCCTGTTCGACAGGTGCACCGAAATGCAACAGCCGACCGCCGCACGCGATCGAAGACAGTGCGAAGCAGGCCCATCCCAGTGCCACACCGGCGAGTACATCCGTGAGCCAATGAGCCCCGAGCAGGACACGACTCATCGCGACTGCGACGGTGATTCCACCCGCCGCTCCGGCCAGGAGGGCCTTGGTGCGACGGCCGCGGCGACGGCCCACGACCAGAGCGATCGCTGCGTACGCGGCGGCGCTGGACGCGGTATGGCCGGACGGGAACGAGAAGCCTGATGTCGAGACGAGCCGGGCAACGTTGGGCTGTTCACGACCCACGGCCACCTTGATCAGGTTGGTGACGATGAGTTGGCTCACTGCCACCGTAGCTAAAAAGGCAGGCACCGCCCGCGTGGGAAGACGGCGGTACTCGACAATCGACACACCGATGCAGAACACGATGACCACTGGCGTACTGCCGAGTTGGGTGACAACACGCAGGACCGACTCGGCCGGACCGGTGGTATGCGCCGCGCCCCAGCGGGCAGCGGCATCGTCCCACCGCGCGAACCCTTGGTGTGTCTGGACCATCTCGAGGAGCAGGCCGACTGCGAGCGCTAGACCGGTGATCGCTCCGACGCCCGTGGCGTGCCACGAGGGTGAGTACGACAGTCACCACCACCGTGGCGACAGCGACAGCGACAGCGATCAGGATCGGCACCGGCAACCTCCACCCGACAAACGCGACATCACACCACGATCCGATCACCCTCGGCCGATTCCAGCGCTCCCGCGGTCGGGCCGTCGACCTCAACGCTCGGATCGACAACTGCGGCTCCCTCAGGCGACCGTGTCAGCACTACCGCAGTCAGCACGACCGCAGCACCGCCCAGGACCGCACCCAACGCTTGCGGGTGTGCCAAAACACCACCACGGCGATCGCGACGTACGCGGCGGCCGCCGCGGTGTGCCCGCTCGGGAAACTGGAACCCACCGTCGAAGCGTCCAGTCGGGCCACGTCGGGTCGATCGCGCCCAACGACAGTGGTGACCACGATGCATGCCGCCGCCTCAACGACAACAGAGACAACGAGAAACACCGGTTCGAACCAGCGTCGCCACAGAATCAGCATGATCAGAGCTACCAGCGCCGTCACCACAACTTTTGTGGACGTTTCTGCCAAGAGCGACCCCCACACGGTGACATGATTCCACGTCGGGGTTCGCTGGGCGACCATCCACTGCGCCACACGCTCTGATGCCGATGCCCCGGCCATGTCGCTCGAAGGCCACCACTGGAGTCGGTCACGGGGCTTGCAGTTCGCGATGGGTGAACGTCAGTTAACAGAACAGACCATACGCGCTGAATCCGACACCGATGGCGACCACCACCCAGACGCCCCAGGTCTCAGTGGCCAAACGGCGAAGGGCACCATCTAGGCCGGTGCCCTCCGCAGGGTTGTACGTTGCGGCCGCGCGGAGCAGAAAGAAGCCGATCAGCCCGATGCCGAGGCCGCGCCCGATCTCGCCGACCGAACCGAGCCGCACCGTCAAACGGCGCCGCTGCGCCGAAAGCGCGGACAGGTCGAGCTCCTCAGTGACATCGCCACGGACGCCTTTGACGAGCCGGTACAGCCCCGCCGCGATGGTGATCGCTCCCACGACGCCGATCACGACACGGCCGCCGGAGTGCGCCATAAGACTGTCCGACAGCGACGTCACCTTGGAGTTACCATTTGGGTTGGCGCGTCCGCTGCGGGCGAGCGAGATCGCCGTCATCGCGAATGTGGTGTAAATCACAGCAGAGACCAGATAGCCGACGCGCATGACCCACGCCTTGGCATCACTGCCGCCAGGAAGCAGCGCAGAGACCACACGCCACGCGGCGTACGCCAGCATCCCCCCGGCCAATACCCACATCAGTAGCGCACCGCCCGACATCTGAGCAATCGTCTTCAACGCACCCGTCGGACTCGCCTCCGGATTCGGTGCGGTAACCGCACTGGACCAACCCGATGCCTTGGCCGCAATAAACAGCGCCAACACGCCTGTCATGAGAGAGACGACACCCTTTGCGAACCAGCCGGCACGACCGAACTTCACGACCGCCGGGTGGTCGCTCGCGAGACGACCAACAGGGTTGTGCGGCAATGCGTGAGCTTTTGACATGAGGACACTCCATTCGAGGGAGCAGCTGTACCCCGATGTGCCCAACGGCAAACCCGTGCGCCAACGCCATCCCGGCGAGGTGCTCCTCGCGGGGGTAAGTTCGGGTGCGTCGTGTCCTTCGGTGCTGCATTCGGTGCTGGCCGGTCTGCGCCGCACGGAGCCGTTCGGGTCCGACCCCGAGTTCTCCTCGGATGACAGTGTGCCGACGCTCGATCTGGTGGTGACGTCATCGCCGTGGAACCCGCCGAGGGACCACGCGATGCGGCGACGTTGCTGTTCCCGTCGCTGATCGTGCGGCCCGGCGGCACCATCGCCATCGCGGACCTGTTCTCGGCCACCGGCAGAACGCTGTGGAGCGGGCCAAATGCGTTCCGTAGCATCGATCAGGTTGTCACCATGCTGGCGAGCGCGGCTGGGCCACTGTCGAGGTCGGCATGGGGACCACAGCGTCGGACCCTCAGTGGGCGTCCGCTGGAGCGCTCGTAGACGACTGGATCCGCGAGTACCGCAACGACCAGCCAGCATTCCCGAGGTGGGATGCCGATCAAGCACACCTGCGCCGCCACATCGACCAGGGCGACCTGGTCGCCGGATGGGTGGTCGCCCGCCGGCCCGCGCTTCATTCTGGTGTTCCCCAGCTGAGATGATTCGTGCGTGACATCCCGAGCAGCTTCCACGCGAGTGCATCATCGGCGTCGGGGATCCTTGCGAGGGCACGGCTACTTCAAGCGATTGGGGCCCGGTATCGTCACGGGTGCTGCCGACGATGACCCGTCCGGGATCGGTACCTATTCGCAGGTCGGTGCGGCGCAAGGGCTGTCGCTTCTGTGGATGGCACCGTTCCTTCTGCCCCTGGCCGTAGGGGTCCAGGAAGCAACGGCTCGTCTAGGACTGGTGACCGGTAAGGGCCTCGGCTCCCTGATCCGAGAGCGGTTTCCCCGCTGGGTGCTCATCGGCGCGGTCGTGTTGCTGGCATCGGCCAATACGCTCAACATCGCTGCCGACCTCGCGTCGATGGGCGCTGCGCTCAGCCTGCTGGTGCCGCTGCCCACGGCCGTTGGTGTCATTGGGTTCGCCGTGGCGATGGCTGTAGCTGAGGTCGTTGTGCCCTACCACCGCTACTCGCGCGTGTTGCGCTGGTTCGCGCTGTCGCTGGTGGCCTATGTGTTGGTACTTGCCGTGGTTCACGTCGATTGGGCGACCGTGGCAGCCCGCACGTTCCTGCCTCGCTTCCACTTCGACGCAGCGAACATGATCGCTCTGACCGCAATCGCCGGCACGACCGTATCGCCGTACCTGTTCTTCTGGCAGGCCTCAGAAGAGGTCGAAGAACGCAACGACGGCCCAACGGACCCGGTCGACCGACCCCACATCGTTGCCATGCGCGTCGATGTCTGGACAGGGATGCTGTCCGGCGTCATCACGATGTTCGCGATCATGTGCACTGCAGCAGTGACGCTCGGAGCATCGGGCCCGGTCAACATTGGAACCGCGGAACAGGCAGCCAAAGCCCTGGAGCCGTTGGCTGGGAGCTTCGCCAAGGTGCTGTTCTCCGTCGGGATCGTCGGCCTCGGCCTGCTAGCAGTGCCGGTACTGGCCGGCTCGACCGCCTACGCCGTCGCCGAGGCGCTCCATTGGAACGAAGGGTTGAGCCGCCGCTTGCGGGATGCTCCGGGCTTCTATGCGGTGATCGTTGCTTCGATGGCGATCGGCCTCGCGATGGTCGCGATCGGTGTGAATCCGATCCGAGCGTTGTACCTGGCCGCGATCTTCAACGGTGTCACCGCGCCGCCACTGATCTTGCTGATCGTCATCCTCGCCCGCTCACAGGGCGTATTGGGCAAGTTCCGGTCGGGATGGGCATCCCTCGCGGCCACCTCGATCGCCGGTGTCGCCATGACAGCCTTTCCCCTGATCGCCCTGCTCAAATCGTAGGGCTGAACGTCGAACTGACGAAGAAAGGAAAGCAAACTGCTGTCACATTCTGCACTTCCCGCACGCACCTGAGCACTGACTCGGTCGGGGACTGTTTGGAATACCCCCTCACGGGGTATCACGCGCGGTGCAGATGACCCGTCGAGTGGCAGATCGGTACGAGTTAGCCGAACAGATCGGCACAGGTGGGTCCTCGCGCGTGTTCGCTGCGGTCGACGAGCGGCTCGGGCGGCGCGTGGCCGTGAAGGTGCTTGACGCCCGGCTCGCCGAATCGGCCGATCCGCGCAGCCGCGAACGGTTCTTGCTCGAAGGCCCGACCTCGGCCTCGTTCCTGCACCGCCACGCGGTCGCCGTGTTCGATGCGGGCATCGTGCACTGCGACGTGAAGCCGGGCAACATCCTCCTCGCCCTGCCGGCGATGCCAAGCTCGCTGATTTCGGAATCGCCAAGCGGTTCAACGACATCGAGGAGTCAGTCACTCACACGCTCACGACCATCGGCACCCCGGGCTATCTCACGCCCGAGCAGGCGACGGGCAGCGCGCTGTCGCCTGCCACCGACGTGTACGCGGTCGGCGCGGTGCTGTTCGAGATGCTCACCGGACGGACAGCGTTCCGCGGCGACTCGGCGGTGGCCGTGGCGCTGGCCCAGCAGCTGCATCCCGCGCCCGACGTGCGCGAGTTCCGCGCCGAAGTCCCCCCGGCCCTCGCCGGCATCGTTGCGCGAGCCTTGGCGCGATTGCCGGCCGATCGGTACGCGACGGCCGCCGAGATGGGCAGCGCCCTCGCAGTGCGATCTGGTGACACGGCGATCATGCCGAGCGCCCGCATTGGGATGACCGATCCCGAGCCACTGCTGTCTCCGGCGCCACCGCATCGCTCGCGCGTACTGATCGCGATCGTCGCAATCGCGCTCGCCGTGCTTGTACTGGTCGTCGTCATGCGTAGCGGCGATGAGCGTTCATCCGGCACCTCGTCCATCACCACAGTGGCACCGGCGACGGTGGCCGCGACGGCGTTGATCGTCGACGAGATCATCCCTGGCTTCCGGCGGACCGACGATCTGGTGACGTTCCTCCGTCAGATCGAGAACGACCCAGCGCTCGTGGGTCCGGCGGCAGCCGAACTGGCGGCCGAGCTCGATCGACTCCTCCCCGGGAATTCGGCCCACAAGCAGCGCGACCGTGCCAAGGCGCTTATCAGCCGGGTCCAGGTCTGGGTCGATGCGGAGCAACTCGACCCTGCGATCGCCCAGGCGCTCACCGAACTACTCGCACCGTTGGCCGGAAAGAGCAAGCCCTGACGCCGGCACAAGGCTGAGTGAGGGGGCCGGGCTTCACCGCGCTGTCCGCAATCACCTTGCGTTCCTTCACCGATTCGCGAGCATTCGTAACCGAGCAACGCGTGGGTCGTCGCCGAGCAGGCCGCCGAGTCGATCAGCGGCAAGATGGAGATCGATGGCGTTGCTCTCGACCATGGCTTCGATGTCGGCCCAGTCCTTGGTGCGGTCGAACAGCGCTTTGAAAACTGCGAGGTCCTCGGCCGACAGAACCTTGATGCGGAGACCTTCGAATGGCACGGCACGACAGCGAGCCGCCACATCGAAGTGGAACTGATCTGCAGCGAAGAACACATCAATCGGCGTCGCATCCCACCACAGGCGGACCTGATCGCGCGTGCCTGCCTCGACAACGTCAGCGGCGCTGAACGCGACCCCGGCAGGCAGCGCGGCAAATACCGCAAGAGCGTCCCCAGAGCCGACGAACACGTTCACATCGATGTCGCGGGTGCCTCGCGGTTCATTCGTCGCGTACGCCAGGGCAAGCGCTCCACCAAGCGCCCACGGGATGCCGGCCCGCTCGAGCGACTCGCAGACAGCGACCACGCGCTCGACGAGATTGGTCATCGTCGCGCCGAGGCGAGGGGTCGAGGTTGGTACGGGAGTGCCTCAGCGAGTTCGAGCACATCACGCAATCGGCGGGCCTGCTCGGAGGGATCGAGCACGAAGTCGAACTTCACCGCATATCCGAGAACGTCGATGATGCGTGACGCCGCAGCCAGACTGGGCTGACGTCGTCCGCGTTCGTATGCGCTGAGCACCGACGCAGGGATGCCCGCTGCAGCTGCGACGTCGGCCTGAGTGCGGCCAGCCCGGTGCCTCAAGGTGGCCAGGAAATCGCCGGTGATCATCTGACCATCATAGCGGATCCGCTTAGGCAAGAGAAGGGAGCGTGCTGTGCAGGAGGTGGTGAACGAAATGTTTGATACCGGCAACGGATGGGTAAAAACTCAAACAATCTGCCGTTGCTCTAAACCCTGGTGATGCGTCGATTGGGCGGTACTGATGATTCGTTTCGCCCATCACACCCCTGACTACACAAAGGAGTACCAGTTATGGTCATGATGACCAAACCCAACCAAGTTGACGAACGTGCGTTAGATCAACTGATCGAGGAGTCGGAAGATCTGCATGCCGACGCAATGGGCGTCGCGCGGTCAACGCTGCCCGACTTGGCAGACTATTCGGCTGACCGTCGGCGATCTTACGTCCCGGACGACTCCGTCGCGTTCGTCGAGTTCGACCAGGCCCGACAGACGTTGATCCGCCGTCTCACGCTGGCCATTGGAGGCGTGTTCGGTGCTGGTGCAGTGAGTTCGGTCTTTGCTCGAAGCGCTGCGGCAGCCGATGGCGACATCGACGTGATGCAGCTACAGACCGCGGTGTCGCTAGAGCTGCTCGCAGTTGCCACCTACGGTGCGGCGTTGACGTTGCCGTTCATCAAGGACGGCAACCCGGTGATCGTCAAGTTTGCCGAGACCACGATGAAACAGCACGACGAGCATCGTCAGGCGTTCTCCGCTCAGACCAAGGTGTTGAAAGGTACCGATCAGACGGCCACGAACCCGACGTACACGCCGGTCGTCGAGGCTGCCAAGCCGAAGTTGCTGAAGCCGATCGATGTCGTCAAGCTCGCCGCAACGTTGGAGCAGGTGGCCACTGAGACCTATCTCGCCGACTTGAACCGTTACACCGACGTGACGTCACGGGTGTTGATGGCCAGCGTGATGGGAGTCGAGTGCCAACACCTGGCGACGCTTCGCGCCGTTGGCGCATTGCTCGAAGGCGGTGCACCGGAATTGATCAAAATCCCGATCGGCGCCGACATCGTCAAACTCCCCGCAGCGGCTGGCAGCGTCGCCTTTCCTGATGCATTCGAAGGCATCACGATGGCCAGCCCACCAGAAGAAGGAGCCGTCTCATGAACGAGCCCACCACAACCAGCCCGATGCTTACCCGCCGCCACATCCTCGCGGGAGCCGCAGCGATAGGTGCTGGCCTCGTCGCCGCCGCTTGCGGCAGTGACTCCGCCGACACAAAAACCTCGACCACGATCGGCACCGGCACCACAGCCGGGACGCCGCCGGCCGCCACGACGATGGACACGACGACAAAGACCACAGCCGCCGGGGACGGGAGCATTGACCTGAAAGTCGCCGGCCTTGCTGCCGGTTTGGAAGTCCTTGCCGTCGGCACATACAAAGCGGCGCTCGACGCTGCCGGTACTGGCGGGCTCGGCGAGGTTCCCCCCGCTGTCGCCGAGTTCGTCACCACCGCAATGGGCCAGCATCAAGCGCAGTTGGACGCTTGGAACAAGGTGCTGACCGGTGCAGGCATGAAGGCGGTGACCGAGCCGAACGCAACGTTGAAGCCAACCGTCGACGCCGCCTTCGCCAAGGTCACCGACGTCACCGGTGCAGCAAAATTGGCGTTGATGCTCGAGCAGATTGCTGCAAGCACCTACCTGAACGCACAAAACGTGCTGACCGACAAGGACGCGATCATGTTGGCTGGCTCAATTCAAATCATCGATGCCCAGCATGCTGCGATCCTGCTCTACGTCCTTGGCGAGTATCCGGTGCCGGACGTGTTCGCCAAGACCGACCTTGCTGCAGCCTGACCACTGACTTTTGGCGCGATCCGTGAACACGCAACGGTCTGACCGGCAACGCCGCCGGTCAGACCGTCTCGTGTCCAGAAAGAGTCCAGTGTTGCATTTTCATTCAAGCCATTTGTCGCTCCAGACCTCGGCGATACTGCATCCGAAAGTGAGGGTCGCGTGAAAACGACATCGGGCTATACAAGTAGTGACACCCGAGCGGCCGTCATTCGGGATCGTCCGCATCCGCTGCAGGCAACGTTCGCCCAGGGAGGATTCGATGATCTTCCCGTTGCGGTGCTGTGCTTCGACGGTGGCGGACTGATCGACGTCAACGCCGAATGGGTCGCAGCGACCGGATACGACGTGTTCGCGTCCGCAGGTGACAGCTGGCTGACCGCGATCCATCCAGACGATCGCGACGATGCGTCGTCATGCGTTCGAACGGCTGAGTCTGCTGCAGACACAGAGATCAATCTGCGGCTACTCGGTGCCGGCGGCTCCGCGCATTGGTTCCGCGGACATGTCCGTTTCGTCGGCGGAGACGGCGACGTGATGCGGTTGTTGACGTTGACCGCAGTCGGTGTGCATCGCAGCAACGAGGCCCGACTGTTGCACATGTCCACGCATGACGGCTTGACCGGTCTCGCCAATCGTTCCAAGTTCGTTGGCCAGATCAAACGTGAAATGGCCGCCAGTACTGGCCTGGCGGGCATGTTGTTCATCGACCTCGACCATTTCAAGGATGTCAATGATCACCTCGGACACCGCTACGGCGACGCAGTCCTGCAGGCAGCATGTAAACGCGTCGAAAAAACGATCCGAGACGCCGAGCTCGCAGGACGCCTCGGGGGCGACGAAATCGGCGTGTTCTGCCCACAGATCGAGACTCGCATCGACATGTTCGCGCTCGCCGAACGCATCGGCGAGTCATTGGCCACACCATTTCAGATCGGGACCGAGATCGTGATCATCGACGCGAGCATCGGCATCGCGTTCACTGACGATGACAATGTGACCACGGTCGAATCGCTGATCGAGGCCGCTGATCGAGCGATGTACTTGGCGAAGGCCGCCGGCGGCGGACGATGGGCCACCCTCGACGAACAGCGACCGGCACCCACCCACATCGATCTTGATGGCGACCCGTTCCTGGTGCCAATCCGGGCTGGCGTCGACGTCGCCTCAGCGAGCGACACCATCGTTGACCACCGTCCAGCGCGTTTGCATGCCGACCTTGAGGCCGGAATTGTGATTGCACAGGCCACAGGGATGATTGCCCAACGTACTGGTTGCGAGACTTCGCAGGCCGCGTTGCTCCTTCGGGCGTTTGCGACGACCAGAAATGTCACGGTTGTGAACGCAGCAAGAATGGTCGTCAATCGCGAAACCGAGATCGACACGGACGCGACTACTCGCCGGTCGCAGCGTCTCGAGCACCCCTCCACAGGGCCGACTCAGATCGAATCTCGTCAGCCGGAGAGTCCGGAGCGGCTCGCGGTCAATTGCACAAAATCTACGGGGAGCATTCAGCGGCCGACTACGGGTGTGCCGCATTCATCTGTGGTGCCGACGCGACCATGGTGACCGTGGAGGCGTTCGTGACCTCCGATCAACCGCAACGCCCAGATGCTGTGCGCCCGGACGCATCAGATGCTCGATCGAACCAACGACCACCACCCAGAAACAAAGGTGTGATTCATGTCCGATGACGCCCTCGCCAAAGCCGATATCCGCCAAACCCTGACCGCGACGACGTTCGTTGAAATCGTAGACACCCTTGTCGGTGACTTCGACGTCATCGACGTTCTCACCGTACTGACCTCACGGTGCACCGAACTTCTCGGCGCGGCCGCTGCAGGAGTCCTTCTCGCCGACAGCGACGCGCATCTCCGTGTGGTCGGCGCATCAAGCGGAGAGATCAATCTGCTCGAACTGTTCCAGATCCAAAACGATCAAGGACCGTGCCTGGACTGCTACCACTCCGGCCACGTCGTACTCCACTCCAACCTCGACGAACCGTCAGCATGGCCGTTGTTCGCCGACGAATGCACACAAGCCGGGTTTGCGTCTGTGTGCGCAGTCCCATTGCGTTTGAAAGCAACCACCCTCGGCTGCCTGAACATGTTCATCTCCGAACCCGGTGGCTTGTCCGCCTCCGACGTCGCGCTCGCCCAAGCCCTCGCCGATGTCGCCAGCATCACCATCATCCAAGACCAACTCACACGCGACTCTGCGATCCGTGAAGGGCACCTGCAGCATGCGTTGACCAGCCGAATCGCGATCGAGCAAGCCAAAGGAATGATCGCCGAGGGCCACCACACCGACATGGACGAGGCCTTCTCCCGGTTACGTGCCCAGGCCCGAAACGCCAACCGGGGACTCACCGAACTCGCCGAATCCGTTGTCGCCGGCACGACCACCGTTGACCGCTTCCAACCCGCCGCCAGTCGACGACAGGCGTAGCGGGCTTCGCTCGATTTGGCGGCTCTCCGGGTTGCCAGAACCACCCCGGTAGACTCGCCCGACTACGGACCGAGGAGCCGGCATGGGCGCCGCAGAGCAGACCCCGAACGACGAGTTGCTCGGACGGTCTGTGCGCGCCCTGCTGGAATCGCGCCAGCAGTACGGTCCGTCGGACATCTGTGGCGTGGTCGACACGGCCCGGGCTCTGCTGGGGGCCGAACGAGCCCATCTGCACGTCGCCGACTACGCACTCAACTCTTTGTGCGTGCTCACCTCGGCCGGCCCTCTTGGTGAGTCATACCCGCTCGAGGGAACAATGGCTGGACGTGCCTTCACCACCGGCGAGGTCGTCGCCACCGACACCACCGTCTGGATCCCGCTGGTGGATGGCCGCGAACGCCTCGGCGTGCTCACCCTCTACCAACATGACGAAGGCGAGTTGACACAAGAACAACACGACGACAGCCTCGCTCTCAGCGAGGTTGTCACCGAAACACTGCTGAGCATGCAAGACGCCGCCCCTGTCGGCACGCTCAGTGCGGGGTTCGACGACGCAGTTGCCTACCGGGCCGAGACATACCAGGCGTCAGGCATGATCGCCATCCAACTGCAGATCCCAGCATCCGAAGCGCTGCTTCGGATCCGCGCACACGCCTCGACAACGACCGCAGCCAACCCGACGAGATGGGCTGACGAATGTCCGACACCTCACAACAACGCTCACCCGCACAGCACTCCCGCACAGCGAACACCTTCGTCGAGATCCTCGACACCCTCGTCAACGACTTCGATGTCATCGACGTACTCACCCAGTTGACCTCGATATGTGTTGATCTTCTGAACATCAAGGAAGCGGGCATCCTCCTCGCCGACGCAACCGGCCACCTCCGCATTGGCGGCGCGTCCAGCGAACAAATCCGACTGCTCGAACTGTTCCAACTTCAAAACGAACAAGGTCCTTGTTTGGACTGCTACACCACCGGCGAAACCGTCGCCGCTCCCAACTTGACCGCTCCTACACCCTGGCCGAAATTCGCTACCGCCAGCGTCAACGACGGGTATCGCTGGGTCTATGCACTCCCCCTCCACCACAACCGTGTCACCCTCGGCTGCCTCAACTTGTTCAAAGCCGACGCCGAACCCCTCGCGCCCAGCGATATCGCGCTCGCCCAAGGGTTCGCCGACGTAGCCAGAATCGCCATCATGCAAAGCCACGCCAACCAGCAAACCGACGACCGTAACGGCCGCCTGAATCACGCTCTTGGAAGCCGCATCACCGTGGAGCAAGCCAAGGGTATGGTCGTCGAGCATTTTGCTGTCGACGTACACGACGCGTTCGAGATGTTGCGTTCGTACGGATTCGCCAGCAACCGCAGCCTTCTCGAAGTGGCAACGTCCGTGAGAGGACGGCATCGCCTCGTGCGGATCGGGGGAGAACTCGACCTCGCCACCCGAGACGCCTGCTTCAACGCATGCGTCGTGGCTGGCGGCGAATCAGTCGACGTCGACATCTCCGCGATCACGTTCATGGACGGCAGCGGCTATGGCGCACTTATCGCAGCACGGCGCGCGCTCGAACAGCAGGGCCGCTCACTGTCTGTCAGTCACGCAGCCAACCAACCGGCATATCTCCGTCGGCTACTCGCCGAATACGAGTACGCCGCCCCGACTCAACCGTCGAGCCACACAAACGACGGCACAAGCGTCATTTGACCGCTACAACCAGTCGCGTTTGCGGAACACGGTATAGAGCCCGCCCGACACGACAACGACCAGCAGCGCCGCGAGCCACACACCCCAAGTCTCTCCGTAGCCAGGGTAGGGAACGTTCATCCCGTACCAGCCGGTGATCAGGGTCGGGACTGCGATGATCGCAGCCCAACTCGTGACCTGCTTCGCGATCTGGTTGGTTCGGTAGTCGCGCAAGCTGAGGTTGGTCTCCACGATCGTCGAGATCAGATCACGCAACGCATCCGTTGACTCCGTCACCCGCAACACATGGTCGTAGACATCTTGATAGTACGGGTACAGATCGTCGGTGACCGTCGAGTGCTCACGTCGCATCAGACCACTCACCGCTTCACGCATCGGGACCACCAGGCGGTGGAACCGGATCAACGCCTGCCTGGTCTGGAACCAGTGTTTCTGTTCCGACGGCGGGATCGGCTTCTCGGCGAAGATGCCCTCACTGATCTTGTCGTAGAACTCGTCGAAGCCTTGGACCGCGTCGAAGTAACTGTCGACCACGGCATCCAACAGCCCGTACAACAAGAAGCTGACGCCGTGCACAGCCAAGTCGGTCGATCGGTCCCAACGGGCGATGACCGGGTCGAGCGGGAAGTTCTCGTCCTTGCGGACCGTCACGAGCCAGCGCTTGTTGATAAACGCATCGATCTCAGTCTCGAGCAATGTCCCGTCCTCAGCGTTCAACTCGACTGCATGGCACGCCAGGAAGTTGTGCGACGCATAGTGATCGAGCTTCGGACGCTGATGCGGACCAAGCGCGTCCTCAACGGCGAGTTCGTGCAGCCCGAGCTCTATCGCGAGTTCATCCAACTCCTCCTTCGTCGGATCACAGAAATCGACCCACACCACCGTGTCCGGACGATCGAGATGCTCGGAGATGTCAGCGACCGGGAAGTCCTCTGCCTCCAGGATCCCTTTGCAGTACACGCGTGTCCGAGCCATTGACCACTTCCTCGAAGAATCGTCTGCGCAGCCGATTGTCGCACACCAGACCGGCCGACTGCGGGAATGGATCAGCCTAAACTACTTGCGCGCCGCTCCGTCGACTGACGACGCTGGTCCTGCCGTACCCGATGAAGATATCCAAGGCGGTAACGATGCTCGCGTCGACCGCCTCGACGAGTTCCGCCTTGTTCATCCGACTCCGACCGATGACGTCAAGCCGCTTGCCTAGGTCGAGCAGATGGATCTTCGACGCGAATAGGCGTTCACTCCGCCAGCGGTTGGCGTGTCACTGTTGAGAGCTTCGGCGCCCAGCTTTGCGTCCTGCGCGTCGCTCGGCCCTGGTTCGTCCTTGGGCTCCCAGTGATCGCCGACCTTCTCAAAGGAGTGCTTGAGCGATGCCAAAGCGATTTGGTGGGCGGCCTCGCCGTCTTCGTGCGCGTTCTCAGCTGCTTCCAGCGTGTGCATCTACGTGGCTTGAGCCTTCCGTGAAGATCTCGCCAGCGTCGCCGGCAGACGCTCCACTTCCTTCTTGCTGAGGACCATCGCGGAACCTCCTCGCATCGTCGGTCTTGTCCTGTCATCGTTCTACCCGCGCTGGTCCCGTCCGAAACGTCACACTTTTCAAGTTGAAGCTGGCCCCAGATCCCAGATCCGAGCATCGTTGCTGGGAACTCAAGGTCAGTCGGTTGCAGGCCGAGATCGCACAGAGCAGCAGGCGGGGTCGATCTTCCCAGTCAACTACCGACGACAAGGCAGCGCCTGGTGATCGTTGCTGTGCAGGCGGTCGCGAGAAGCAAACCCTTGGCTAGCGACCCCACGGTGAACAAGTCGGCAACGGCGTCATGTTCACTTGACATGGTTGTCGAGCTGAGTTGACGGATCTCGGAAATGTGCTTGCCCCCTTACTCACCCCACCCCAACTCGCCACTCCGGCTGGTGGCGCCTCGCAGAAGTTCGAAACACTGATCGGCGTGACACATCACATGGCCCGGCGCCCGTGCATCAAGGCTGACCTTTGGCGTTGGGCTGTTGTCAACAGGTTGTCGCAAAATGCGGGTGGGGTTGGCGGTACCCGATCCCGATCCCGATCCCGATCCCGATCCCGATCCCGATCCCGATCCCGATCCCGATCCCGATCCCGGCCGTGCGGTCGCGCTGCAGCGTGAACGTTCGTTGCACGACAGGCGGGGGTGGCGGAAGTCTGCATCAGCGACCACGCCGGCTGTGTGGGCAGGATCGCGTCGACTTTCATGTCGCCAGCCCCGATAACTCGACGCGACTCGGCACCGCAACAGCGGGTAGGCCCGGCGGGTGTGCTGTCAGTCGCGGGCCGAGCGTTTCGTTGCGTGAGTCACCGCCTTCGCCACCGCCTGACGATTCACCAACCCGGTCGACCTCGTCGATCGTCGCGCCGTCGGTGGCTCGCTCGGCCAGATCGCGTAGCGCTTCGAGACGAGTGAACGTCGACTTCTGGTGCGTCAGTCCTTTCGGGCTCAGCGCGTTCGGGATCTCGTCGTCGAGCACGAGGACCCGCCAGGGACGGTCGAGTAGTCGGTCGAGCGATGCCCGGTCGAAGCCGATCGACTCGGCCTCGCGGTGCCACCGTTGTGGCCGCGTCGGCTGAAGCAGGCGTTGTTCTCCAGCCAGGCGATCGACCAGGCAACGGCGATCTCTCAGGCGTCGACGATCTGTTCCGACAGCTCCGGGCCGGAGTGCGGCGAGCACCGACACCGACTTTTGTACCGAGCAGGTGAGGTGGAAGCCGGGCACGGTTCGGTTCCCCGCGCCGAGCATCGAGCCGTCAGGTGCAGTGCCGGCGAGGATCTCCCGCAGCGCCTCGGGCGTCACCTCACCGTCGAGGCCGAGCAACTCGGCGCCCCGGCCGGCCCAGTACCCCGGCGCCTCGCCGCGACCGAGCTTCGCGAGCGACAGCATCACAACCACCCCAACGGGCCGAACGCCGATCGACAGAACGGGCGCGATCCGGCGGTGCCGGACGAGACAGAAAGTGGACGCACTTGCATCACGGCTGCGCCGCCGTCGGGAGGTGGCCGCGCAAGGGAGGGCGTGGTGGCCATCGAGTCGGGTGGAGCGAGGAGCTGCGCATGAGGACCTCCGTCGCGTCGAGGCCGACCCAGTGCCGGCTCAGGGCTCGAACGTGCGCCGATGGTGTTGCTCACCACGCGACTGCGCACACAGTCGCGTGGACGGTCACGTTTCTGTGGCGCGATCGCGTGGTCAATCGCGTGAAGGCAACGCGACTACCGAAGCGATCGCGTGAGAAATCAGCCGAAGGAGTGCTGCGCCCGGGCGAATCCCTGCTCTGTATCCCTGTGTACTCCACGATCAGAGGGAGCGCCCGATGCACGCCACCGGAACTGACTTCGCCGCCCTAGACGACGATCTCCGACTCGTCACCCTGCCCGACGTCGCCCGGTTCCTCTCCGTCAGCCGCGGCTCGCTCTACGACCTGTTGACAACAGGCCAGCTCGCATCGGTCCACATCGGCCGCTCACGCCGGATCCCGATGGGTGAGCTCCGCCGCTACATCCGAGGACGTATCGAGCGGCCGATGGAGTCGTTGCGGTCGCCGTCAGGAACTCTCTCGGATCAACTGCCGTTCGGGGCAATCGTCGAACACCGTGTCATCGCTGACAAGCGTCAGGCCTCGCCGGACGGCGGTTGCCGCTATCTATAAGTCGCCGGTGTGGATCTTCTGGTGGAGCGGGTGGCCCGTGTGCTCGCAGGCAAGTCGCAATCGGGCGAACGCCGTCGCCGTCAGGTCATCGGGCGACAAGTCGAAGGCCGACCGGAGCAGCCGCTCGAGGTCCGCTACTCGACGGCTACCCCAGCCAGCACGCCGGTGTCGACGCAGACGGCGGTCTCGCGAGCCGTCACTCGCTCAGTGCCGCAACGAACCGATCCCACTCATCATCGGTGAGATCCTCGATGACAAACTGGTCGGGACCCTCGTAAGGCTTGACGGTTGCGAGCATCGATTCGAGGTCGGTATCCAACCAGCACACGTCATCAATCAACGCCGCCGATCAACACCCACCCATCACCAGATACTCAGGCCGCTAACACACGTCGTCTCGTTCGTTGTGGTTCAGCAGTGTGGTGAACGGCGACATCTTGAGCAGCTCGACGTCGTGCTCGCCGGTCGACAGCAACAACCGGACGATGTCGGATCGAGGTCCGTCAAGCAGGCGCCGCCACGTCTCGATGTAGGACGAGCTTCGCTTACCCAGCGACCGTTCGAGCACGCGTAGCCGACTGCGTCCGAAGTCAATGACGTGGTCGGGATCATCGAGGAGGATTCGTTCCAAGGTGTCGATGCTCGGGCTGCGGCGGCCGTGCTCGTACATCGACAGCACCGGCTGCGGAATACCCGTCAGCTTGCTGAGCGTCGTCTGAGAGAAGCCGTGTCGGCCCCTGAACTCCTTGACGACCTCCGGCGAGTTCCTGGAAGTGACTATATCGCAGTAGATATAACTCGACGATCGCATTTAGCTGGCACGCCGCTATACGATCTGTGATGCAGGGTCGGGCATCAATGCTGGACCGTAGAGGACGCCACCAGCGCCCCGATATGCGAAGCAGATTCCCGGGCTCGCTAAGCCGACGTTCGCGCGCATTCGGCGCAGTACTTCGACCCGTCCAGTGCCGAGATCAGCGCCGAGGACTCGGCTTGGGCGCTGTCGACGGCGCGGGCCGTCGTCGAGGCAGTCGGGCGGCTCTTGGCAGCGGATCCTCCGGATCTGTTTGAGTAGTCGTCAGTGGTACCGGCACCATCGGGCGTCCAGCGACGGTGCCGTGGAACGTGCCGCTGCCCTCGGTCAGCCAGTCTGTTGATCGGATGGTGACCTGAACGGCTCGCCCGAGTCGGCGCTCGGTAGAACTGGCAGCGGCGTACAACTCGTCGCGGTCCGGCCCTCCGAGTACGAGGAGGTCAATGTCACCCACTGGCCGATCGCCGTCCTCACCGGAGAACCTTGCCGCCCAGGACCCATAGACGTACGCAGCGTCGATCCCGCTGACGCCGGCGAGCGCCTGGCCGAGCACCCATGGAACGCCGAACGCCTTGACGAGCACATCCGACAGCCCGCTGAAGTACGGGCTGGCCGGGTCGGCGATGATGAGCCGTGTCCTTCCGACGAGCCGACTCGTCACCAGACCCGCGGCCACGGCGCGTTCAACCTCGCGGTGGACGGACGCATACGGGATCCCGGTTCGCTCGGTGAGCTGAGCGAGGCTGTGCTCGGTCGACGGGTCGCCGAGGATGAGCGCCAACAACTCGGCCTGCTGCTGTGACCGGAAGATCGGCAGGAGTGAAGGTGTCGGTGCTCTATCCACAAACTGGATGGTATCTCTCATTTCGTGAGAAGTCGAGCAACGCATCACCCCCATCAACTTGAAGCTGCCTGCGCTGGCCATCGGTCAGGTCTTCACGTTCAGCTACTCGCGGAAAGCTGCCGTTGCCGATGACGACAAGTGAAGCAAGAGGTCAACGTCATCGTCATCTTCATAACCCAGATCGTCATACCGTCCTGTCGGGGCATCATCGGGCGCAATCAAGGACTCGCCGATCACGAACGGCGCGGGCCTCGGGCCACCCCAGAGCGATCCTCACAGCGACTCGTCCCACACGGCCGTCTCAACGACCTTGCGCCCGGCGAAGCCAATCTCGAATCCGCGCTCTCGTTCAGTGACACTGATGGAGGCGAAGTCATGCGGCGTCCCTTCGAGCCGCTTCGAAAGCTGATCGATCTGATCTGCGTCGATGAGGTTGGTGTCGAGTGTGATCAGCAGCACTGGCCTAAACATTGGAGGCGGGGCGACGGTACCTACGTTGCGGTACGTGGCACCAGGCAACGCTCACCTCGTTCAGCGCTCTAAAGTCATCTGCCTGGCGACGCGCCGTTCTCGAGCCTTTCAGCCAGGCCATTTCTGCAAAGTTGGCTTGCATGCGAGGCTGGGAGCATGATCACGCCTTCCCAAGTCGCCGAGTTCCTATCCGAGGACTTGCGGATGGCACAAGTAGCGGCGGTGTCGTATTCTGGCGCTCCTCTACTCGGCAGCGTGTGGTTCGTATTCGGTGACGATCGCTTCTGGTTCAGCAGTCACCCATCGAGCCCGCTCGTGGCCGCAGCGGCACGTGCTGCTGACCTTGCAGTGCTGATCGATCAATTCGACCCTCCGGATCGCATTCGACAGGTCCGGGTGCGCGGTCCTGGGCGGGTCGAGACCCACCACCCCGAACGAGTGCAGCAGATCTACGAGCGATACCTCGGCCGCGACGTCAGCGCGTGGCCTGACTTCTTTCGTGCGCGTGTCAACGACGACTCGTGGATTCTGTGGTCGGTGTCGCCGCATCGGGGCGTCGCAACGATGAATCCGAACTTTCACGAGGAGTCGACCCGGTGGGATTGCTTCGCCGAGAGCCCATTCGCACCTTCATGACGGCGGACTCAAACACATAGACCGGAATCGATGCCCGCAGAACAAAGGAGAACCTGCCACGCTCTGGCAACCCATGGTTCTTCGCGATGTTCCCCCGGAAGACCAGCCTCCAATGGTCTGACGCGCTACGAGGGGCGGCCGTTAGCGCCCACCAGGTGCCGTTTGTCGATGCTGCTGCTGTTCTCATCGCAGGCACTCACCGTGGGGGCGACGTGCGCACTATCCGTGTCGCGTAGCCAGCGGTAGGGGACGCGCCCAGATCAGTTCACCTGTGTCCTTTGCTGATTCGGGTCTAGGTCACACGTGGTGCGTTCCAGCCGCTCCAGCGTTCTTCGTCTGCCCCAACACCATGCCCTCGCCATCCACGTAGACGGCTGCGCGGCGGACAAGCGTCACGCTTCCATCGAGGTCGAGGTCCTCCCACGCGAGACCTAACATTTCGGACACGCGCCAACCTGCACGAACAACAACGCGACCGCTGCACCCAGTCGGTCGGTAGACGCCGTCTCCACCAATCGACGCGCCTCTTCCGATGTCAGCGCCCGCGCCGACTTGTGTGTGACCTTCGGCGCAGCCACGCGATCGACCGGGTTCGACGCGATCAGCTCGTGGGTCACCGCCTGTTCGAGCACTTAGTGGAGCGTCACCCGAACGTCGGCCACGGTGCCTGACGCGAGGCCTGACTTGAGCAGGTCCGGATTGCCAGCGAGCCACACGCTCGGGCTTCACCGACCGGACCGGCATGACGCCGAGGGTGTCGGTGATCCTCTGGACGCGGTCGCGATATGTGCCGAACGTCGACGGACGCACGCGATGGCGGGCGACAACATCCAGCCACCACGCAGCCAGCTCGGCGACGGTTGCGTCGCGGTAAAACGTCGACGACTGGATCTACGACAGCTCCTCCAGCTCCTCCAGCTTCACCGTCCGGCGAGCGATTGCCTCCTCACGAGTCTTGCCACGAACGCGACGCGGCCGACTCTCACCAGGTACCGAGTACGTCGGTGGACTTCGGTGGACTTCGGTGGACGTCCAGAAACGTCCCTGGCGGAACGGGAGGGATTCGCAGATCGGCGGGCTCGTAGGCGCGTCGTTCCTGGTCAGCGGTGATATCGAGCTGAGGTCGACCGTCGAGATCGGGAGCAACCCGGGAGCAACGCCACGCCGGGGCGACAACGACCCGCGACTCCCACGTCCGAGCACGATAAGCATCTTGACGAACATAAGCACTGTGCTTATAGTGACGAGGTGCTTATGACGCTGCTGAACTCGCTCCGCAAGGCCGGACTGTCGGTCGAGGCAGTCCGCGACGCACCCGCGACGACCGGTGTTCGGGTGGACGCGGTGATGGACGTGGAGGGATGCTCGTTCGTCGTCGAGGAGCGCGGGCGGGTGCCCTATCCGAGCGAGCTGGACAAGTTGGAGGTGCTCCGAGCGCGGCTTGCTGAGGTCGGGACCCCGCTCCTGGTCGTGCCGTTCGTCTCGGACGGGGTGGGGGACTCGTTGCGGCGGGCGGGATGGTCGTGGGCCGATGACGCCGGGAACTACGACCTTCGCGCTGCGGGGTTGGTGCTCCGGCAGCGAACTACCAACATCTCTCCGCCCGTGAAGAGCACGGCGCTCCCCCAAGGTTCGGGCAGCCTCGCGATCATTCGCTCACTGATCGGGTTCAGCGACGACGAAACCGAGGAAGCGAGTGCGACGACTCTGGCCGCGCAGGCGAACGTCAGCCAGCCACGGGCCTCGCAAGTGCTCAGCCAGTTGCACAGGTATGGGTTGGTCACACGTACCGGTCACGGTCGATGGCTCCCCGACCGGGCGGCGCTGCTCGACCGGTTCCTCAGCGAGTACAAGGGCCCAGGTGGCTCGGAGCGCTACCTCTACTCGCTGGACCCGTCGACCGAGGTTGCAGTGTCGTTGGCGACCGTTGCCCCGGCCGGCTCGGTGGCCGTTTCCGCGGACGTCGGGCCCGACCTGATCCGGGCTTGGAGGCGCCCCACCATGCTCATCGTGTACGTCCGTGATCCGATCGTTCCTTGGACGACCAGCGGGCTGGTCGATGCGCAAGGCCGCGACGACGCCAACGTCATCGTGCGATCTCCGCGCGACACATCGGTGTTCCCGCGACACCAACTGGTGGCCGGCGTGCACGGGGTCGAGGTGCCGCTCGCTGATCCGACGCAGATGATCTGGGATCTGCATCAGCTCGGCGGACAAGACCGGCTCGAGGCAGCGGAGGTGATGCGCGAATGGATCCTGCGCGACCACCCTTGAATCGTCTCGTCCTCAGTGCCGGATCGGTGGCAGACGACGTCGGTTTCGTCGCCCTTCGTGACCTCGGCCGCGTCGTGGCGGGCGACAACTACTGCATCATCGGTGGGCACATGGTGATGATGCTGGTCGCACGCTGGGCGCTCGGCCCCGACCTGTACCGCCAGACCCAGGACACCGACCTCGGCGTGCCGCCGACAGCCGTCGCGAACCCCGTGATCATCGACCGTCTGACAGTGCTCGGCTACGAGCGCCGAGCCGGCAACCACTTCGCCCGCCCGATGTCCGACATTCCTGTCCGGCTGATCGGCGCGGATGCGCCGAAGCCGGAGGCAGTCGTCGACATCCTCGTCCCGAGCTACACCAGCCGGCTCCGCCAGAACCGCAGGTTCGGTGACCATCTGGTGACCACCGAGGTCCCGGGCTTGGCATCCGCGCTGCAGAACCCGGCCATCGAGATGTCACTCGAGCTCCATCGGCTGAACGGTGATCTGCTCGACGTCGAGGTCTCTGTCGCCGACGAGGTGTCGGCGTTGGTGCTCAAGGCACACGCGACCACAGTCCGATCGAAGGCGACCGACGTCGTCGACATCTGGCGGTGCCTCGAGGTGTGCTTCGCTGCCGGCACCGACCCGGCGCAGTTCACCGGGCCCGAGCGCGTCGCTGCTGTGACCCGCGTGCGAGAGGTCTTCGGCAGTCGCTCCGGCCCCGGCATGACGAGCCTCATCGACGAGCAGCGGCTCACGCCGCGGGCGGCCGACGAGCGCTACACGCGCATCCGGGCACTGGTCGACCGGATCGTCGCCTGGAAGTGAGCAGGTCCCACACATCTATCGATCGATGGCAAGCGCGTCGCTACGGGATCGATGCAGCGTGCGACCGAGCAACGCCTCAACGCTGAGGCTCTGGCTTTCGCTTGCGTGACTCAGGTCGATGCTCGGGTCGTCACTGAAGTCATCAGCGACGACGTAAACGCGCGTGTCGAAGCGGGCGCGACTCAGGGCGGTGTACCCGGCCTCTTGGTACAGATCATCGGTGGCGAGGACGAGGGCTTCATCGGCGGTGAGCCCTTGCGTCTTGTGCATCGTCATGGCGTAGCCGTGGTCGAGGTGGCCATCGTCGAGGTAGTTGGTGGGCACGGCCCGGTCGGTTCCGTCGGTCAGGCGCACGGTCACCGATCGAGCCTCAGGATCGATCGATGCGACCACGCCTCGCATGCCATTCAGCAAATCGTCCGCACGCTGATTCCTCAGGCACACCACGCGATCGCCGGTTCGGAACTCGCGGTCGCCGACGATGAGAGCCTCAGAGCCAAGTCGTCGGCCATTGAGCATCTCTTGTCGTGCAAGACGGTTGAGGTCGGCGACATCATCGCGGCGGAGGGCGAGGATCGCGACGTCGCGCTGGAAGCGAAGCTGGGTCGACCAGTGGGAGATCAGTTGCTGCTTGGCACTGTCGGCTGTGTCGCCGATGTGGATGCGACCGTGAGCTTGGTAGGCGGTGAGGAAGCGACCCACCTCGCCGGCGCGCAGGTCGGCGAGCGTGGTGCGTTCCCAGGCATGTTTCTGTCGGCGGTTCTCGGTGAGGCCGATCGTCGGCATGCGCTTCTCGAGTCCGCGCAGCACGCCGCCGGCTTCGATCGACTGGAGCTGGTGGGGATCGCCGACCAGGATGAGTCGTGAGCCGCCGGCATCGGCCGCGTCGAACAGCCGGGCGAGGGCTCGGGTGCCGACCATCGCGGTTTCGTCCACTTATGCGGAGTTCCGCATAAGTTGACTTATGCCGGGTTCCGGATTATGCCGGGTTGTGGGGTGTTGTGCCTGGTAGGGGTGGGTGTGGCAGTGTCTTGGTTCGGCATAATTAGAGGGCTTCTAGGAAGGCGAGGAGTTTGTCTGGTGGGCGGTATCGGCCTGGTGTTGTGTTGGGCGGGGTTGTTCTGGTGATGGCTTGTTGTTTGATGGTCATGTCGGCGTGGAGATACATTTGGGTTGCTTCGATATCTTCGTGGCCGAGCCACATGGCGATGACGGAGATGTCGACGCCGGTGTGGAGTAGTCGCATTGCACAGGTATGTCTGAGCGTGTGTGGGCTCACGGTTTTCGTTTTCAGGGTCGGGCAGCGTTGCCGGGCAGTAGCAGCGTGTTTCGTGACGCGGTCCTCGATTGCGTCACGGCTGAGGTGGCCACCGGTTCGGGTCGGGAACAACGCGCTGTCGGGTTGGTCGTGGTGTTCTTTCATCCAGACGCGGAGCACGGCAACGGTTTGGGTTGTGAGTGGGGTGCAGCGTTGTTTGCGGCCTTTGCCGTTGCAGGTCACGTTCGGTCCGACGCCGAGAACGATGTCGGCACGGTTCAGGCTGGCGAGTTCGGATACTCGCAACCCGGTTTGAATCGCGACGATGAGAAGGGCGTGGTCTCTGCGACCGATCCAGGTGGTCCTGTCTGGAGCGGCGATGATCGCGTCGACTACGGCGGTCAACAGCGGGTTCGAGGAACGACACGAGGCGTTTGTCGAACCGTTTTTGGGCGATCGCGAGGACACGCTGAATGGTGGCGGCGTGTTCGGGGTGTTTCATCGCGGCGTAGCGGAACAGCGAACGGATCGCTGCGAGGCGTGCGTTACGGGTCCGCGGGTTGTTGTGGCGTTCAGTCTCGATGTGGGTAAGAAACCCGTTGATCAGTGTGATGTCGAGATCGGCGACGTCGAGATCGGTGGGATGTTTCCCGGTGGTCGTCTGAGCGAAACCGAGTAGGAGACGGAACGTGTCGCGGTACGCGGCGATGGTGTTGGGACTGGCGTGGCGTTGCGTCATGAGTCGGTCCGTGAAGAACGACTGCAAGGTCGGTGCGAACGAGGTCATGATGGCACCGTCAACGCGTGTTCGACCCTGCGGGCCGCCAAGGCCATCAACTCCGGCGACGCGGTCAGATATCAGTATGTGGAGACCGGTCCGGCATGACCGAGGTAGGTCGACAGCCACGCTAACCGCGGTCCAATGTCGAGATCCTGGGAGTACCAATCGGTCAGAGTGTTCACCGCGAAGCTGTGGCGTAGCGAATGGATCGTGGGGCGACACGAACACGGCCGGGCTCACAGATTGTGGGCAGTGCCGATCGCGTACGTCGAGATAGGCGGCGAGCGCGGCGAGCGCGGCGAGCGCGGCGAGCGTGGATAGTTGCACCGCGACGTCCCGAGATTTCCCGAACTTCGATTTGCGGACCACGACCAGGGCGGCCTGCCAGTTGATGTCGTTTCGGTCTAAACGGATCGCTTCGCCTCGTCGCATGCCGGTAACGGCAAGTAACCCGAACACGGTCTCATACGTCGCGGCGCGTAGGGGTGTGGGCAGCGTCGATGCTGCTGCCATCAACGCGCTGATTTCAACGGCCGAAAACAGGTAAGGAACCACCCGATGCTTGTGGTTCAGGATCAGACCGACCGGTGGAATCTCACAAGCGGGATCGATCCCGTGGAGATACTTGCTGAACCCGCGGACCGCTGTCATCGGGCGGGCGTGAACGGTGCTCCCATGCTCAATCGCTGGGATTGTGGACCACGCCAACGCCAACGCCACCGTCACGACTTGATGACCGCTCGCGTCCATCCAGTCAACAAAGCAGGGTAGTAGACGTGCCGCGTCGTCAAGGTTGTGGCCCAACGCTCTGCGGATCGTGAGATAGTCGATAACAGTTCCATCGAAGCCGCTCATGACCCGCTCCTCGGCCAGGGGCGAGCCAACGATCCCAACGACACCCGGTCAACCTTGGCGTAAACAGCGGTCGAGGCCAGATCACGATGCCGTAACAACTGCGCAACCTCGGGCAAACCGGCACCCGCAGCCAACAACTCAGCAGCGAGCGCGTGACGTAACCGGTGCGCACCCATCGTTGCCAGCCCGGCTCGACGACACGCGAAATGGACCACCGTGGTCACCGTTGTCGAATCGATCCCGATCAACGGTGCCCGCCGCCGCAAAAACACCTCACGACAACTCACCACGGGCCGGCCCCCGTTCAAATATCCGACAAACGCGTCACCGACATCGGACGGCATCGGACGGCATCGGGAGTCGATCGACCCGATTGCCCTTGCCTCGCACCACGATCTCGCCGGCCCGCCAATCCAGATCCTCCAACCGCAACCCGGCAACTTCAGCTGACCGTAAACCCAACCGAGCCAACAACGTCACGACCGCGAAATCACGTCGGCCAGTCACCGTGCCACGATCACAACTGTTCAACAACAACACGACCTGTGAAGCATCGATCGTTGGCGGCAACACCGTGCCATGCCACACAGCGACACCAGGCACCGTGTCCGCCAACGAAAACGGAATACGGCCATCGAGATACAAGAATCGCAACAGCGACCTGAGTTCGCCGACATGAACCTTTGCTGACGCAGCCGACCGGCGCGTGCACAAATCCAACACGAACCGCGTTACATCGGCGCCGCACAAGCCCTCGACCCCTGACCCCGAGCCGGAGCCTCGGCGGGCACTCAAAAACCGTTCAGCCAAAAGGCCAAAACGAGCAACGGTCCGCGATGCCAACACCCGCTCCTCAACAAGACATCGGTGATACGCCCCAAGCACCTCGCCCAGCGCAGTTGAACACATGACAACAGCCGGCACAACCAGAGCTTCCGCCACGAAGAACCTGACCAACGGAGCCAACCCTGCCACCGTCACATAACGGCGATGACCCGCAACCCGGCGCGCCTCACCAAAGCTGGCGACCTGTGCTCCGGACCACTCACCCGCAGCCAAACGCTCACCAGTCAACCAGCGATTCAGGTGCCACCACACCGCCAACAACGCTTCCATCGAGTTCGCCGAGTACCCAGCCTCACCCAACGACGACCGGAACCTCGCCCCCAACCCCGACAACGGCCCCGACCTCGAACCAACCGGATATGCACTCATCATCTGCCTCCCTTGCCGAAGCGACCTGCCCCAAGCAAACAAAGCGTTCACCAACCACCGAATTATGCCGAACAAAGACACTGCCACACCCACCACTACCAGGCACAACACCCCACAACCCGGCATAATCCGGAACCCGGCATAAATCGATGACGAGCACCGTTCGGTCGTCGAACTGCTCGGTACCACGGTCGAGGTCGATCGGCAGCTTGGCGATCGTGCGCGACGGGGTGTGGGCCTGGTCCTCCAGCTCCTTGGCCGCCCGGGCAGCGAGCGAGGCGCCGATGACCCGGTAGTGGCTCCCCTCCCACATCTCGCGGGCGAGGTTGAGGCTGTACGTCTTCCCGCTCCCGGCCGCCGCGATGAGACAGTCGACGAGCCGCTCACCGGTGAGCAGACGGTGCACGGCGGCGCGCTGTTCACCGGACAGGCCGGGCTTAGTGGCGAGCACGAGCCTCGTGACCGAGGGAAGAAGCTGAGGGCGAGGAGTCGTGCTGCGCCGAACAGCGAGGTCGATGATCCGCTGCTCCAACGCCAGCAGCTCGCGGGTCGAGTAGCGGCGAGTGACCGTGCCGATCCGCCGGCCGGAATGCAGCTCGACGTCCTCGCTGCCATTCGTGTCGACGCCGAGGTCGACCGCTTCCGGACCTTCGAGCAGCCGTGAGGTGACCCGCTCGACCTCGTCGATCGTTGCTCCGTCGATCGCCCGCTCGGCGAGGTCGCGCAGCGCGTCGAGACGAGTGAACGTCGACGTCTTGTGCGTCAGTCCCTTCGGGCTCAGCGCGGTCGGGATCTCGTCGTCGAGCACGCCTACCCGCCAGGGACGGTCGAGCAGTCGGTCGAGGCTCGCCGGGTCGAAGCCGATCGACTCAGCCTCGCGTTGCCACCGCTCACGCAGGGTCTGATCCGACTCCGGGTCCGCCTTGCGGTCGCGGGTGGCGAGCGCCGCGACCTGCGCGGCCCGACCGCTGGAGTAGCCCTTGATCGCGAGCCGGTCCTCGATCTGGCTCCGCCGCTTGGAGAAGTGCCACAACACCGCGGCGGGAGCGCCGTCGATCTCGGAGATGCCGTTGCGGGCCGGCCGCCACCGGACGCCGAAGCGGTTGGTCAGCTCGTGGCGCATCTCGGCCTCGAACAGGAAGCCCGCAGTTCGCAGCGCGGGGTACACGCGGGTGCCGTCGAGCGTGCGCCACCGGCCGTCCGGCCCGCGGGTCGTGTTGGCGACGAGCACGTGCCAGTGGAGCTGCGGGTCGCCGGCCCGGCTGGTGCGGTGCCGGAACGCGGCAGCGACGTAGCCGTCACCGTCGACGTGCTCGACACCGTTGTGACCGCGCCGGCTGAAGCAGGCGTTCTCCTCCAACCAGGCGATCGACCGGGCGACGGCGATCTCGCACGCGTCGACGATCTGTTCCGACAGCTCCGGCCGCAGCGCGGCGAGCACCGAGACCGACTTCGGCACGGAGAAGGTGAGATCGAAGCCGGGCACGGTTCGGTTGCCCGCGCCAAGCATCGAGCCGTCGGGAGCAGTGCCGGCGAGGATCGCCCGCAGCGCCTCGGGCGTCACCTCACCGTCGAGGCCGAGCAGCTCGGCTCCCCGGCCGGCCCAGTACCCCGGCGCCTCGCCGCGACCGACGTAGTAATCCTCCGCACCCTTCGCGACTGCGTCGAGGTAGTACCCCTCACTGCCCCGACCGAGCTTTGCCAGCGACAGCATCACGACCACCCCAGCGGGCCGAACGCCGAGCGGCCAAACGGGCACGAGCCGGCGGTGCCGGACGAGACAGAAAGTGGACGCACTTGCATCACGGCTGCGCTGCCGATGCGGCGGCCACAGTCGCGTTCGCAACTGGCTGCCGATGTGCCGGCCGCCTGCCGGCAGGGCTGGTGGGTTCCGGTGGCCAAGGGTGCCTCGGCCTGAAGTGCCGTCGTTGGCACGTAGCCGTGCCAGAGAACGCCTGTTGGGCATCGAGACGGGTTGAGCGAGGAGCAGCGCATTAAGACCTCCGGCGCGTCGAGGCCGACCTGGTGTCGGCTTGAGGGCCGAAGGTGCGCCAGCGATGTTGCTGACCACGCGACTGCGACCACAGTCGCGTGGGCGATCGCGTTTCTGTGGCGCGATCGAGTGGTCAGTCGCGTGAAGGCAACGAGACTACCGACGCGATCGCGCGAGAAATCAGCCGAAGGAGTGCTGCGCCCGGGCAAATCCGTGCTCTGTATCCCTGTGTACTCGCACGATCAGAAGGAGCACCCGATGCACGCCACTGGAACTGACTTCGCCGGCCTCGACGACGACCTCCGACTCGTCACCCTGCCCGACGCCGCCCGGTTCCTCTCCGTCAGCCGTGGTTCGCTTTACGACCTGCTGACCACAGGCCAGCTCGCCTCGGTCCACATCGGCCGGTCACGCCGCATCCCGCTCCGGGAGCTTCACCGGTACATCCGCGAGCGCCTGGAACGCGAACGCTGCAACTGATCGGTGTCCAGTACGGCGCCCTTGCAGGCCGTCACTCGCGTAGTGCCGCGACGAACCCATCCCACTCCTCGTCGGTGAGGTCCTCGATCGCAAACTCGCCGGTGCCCTCGTAGGGCTGCACGGTTGCGAGCATCGATTCGAGGTCGGCATCGAGCCAGAATCCCGTGGCGGAGAAATCGGCGTCGTCGAAGTCCTTCACGAATCCGATCGTAGGCGGCGTGCATGACCAGTGCCCGTCGACGTTCGAGCCGAACGGCGCAGTGCCGCTTCCTCATTCGCGTTCGGACTGTCGAGCTGACTACGGGGCTGACGAGCGTCGGACCTTGGATCGTTGCGTCACCTCTGCACGCTCGTCCTCGTTCAGCATGGTCGTGAACGGCGACATCTTGAGGAGTTCCACATGACCCTCGTCGGTCGACATCAGCAGTCGCACAACGTCAGACCTTGGGCCATAAAGAAGGCGATGCCACGACTCGATGTAGGGCGCGCTGCGCTTGCTCACTGATCGCTTGAGGGTGACCAGTCGGGCTCGTCCGAGATCGAGCACCCGGTCGGGATCGTGGAGGAACTTCTCCAGGACGATTCGATGGATCTCGATCGTCTTCGAGACAGACCGGTCGTCTTGTCGGGCCGGACGAATCGACGTCGGAACCGGCGAGCCTGTCGGTTGTCGTCGCTTCGACCGACCGGCGGCCGGTGAGCGATCCTTCCCTCCTGTGTCCATGGCCCTCATCGACACCGGCACCATCGGTCGTCCAACGACGGTGTCGTGGAACGTGCCGCTTCCGTCCGTGAGCCAGCTGGCTGATCGGATCGTCACTTGGACTGTTCTGCCCAGCCTGCCCTCAGACTCGCTTGCCGCCGCGTACACCTCGTCGCGGTCAGGTCCACCGAACACGAGGAGGTCGATGTCACCGACCGGCCGCTCGCCGTTCTCGCCTGAGAATCGCGCCGCCCAAGAGCCGTAGATGTACGCGGCCTCGATCCCGTCGACGCTGCTAAGCGCCTGGCCGAGCACCCACGGCACGCCGAAGGCCTTGACGAGCACGTCGGACAGTCCTTCGAAGTACGGGCTCGAAACGTCGGCTCGAATGAGCCAGGTTCGCCCGACGCGTCGGCTCGTCACGAGGCCTGCAGCCTTCGCCCGTTCGACTTCGCGATGCACCGACGGATACGGGATGTTGGTGCGCTCGGCGAGCTCAGTGAGGCGGTACTCCGCAGCCGGGTCGCCGAGGACAAGCGCAAGAAGCTCGGCCTGCTGCTGCGAACGGAAGATCGGCAGGAGCGACGGTGTCGGTGCTTTGTCCACAACATGTACGATATCTCTCAGGTTGTGAGACTGATCCAGCGAGCATGGACTTCGGTCGGAGCTTTACGCCGCTGGCCTTCGTCGTGGCGAGCTCCACCCGATGGGCCCTTCGTTAGGCCATGATGGTGGACGTGTCCCCGCTCATCCGCCACTCCCCGAGCGCCACATGCGCAGGAGCTCGGGACCGCAGCCGCTGGGTCTCTGTGTCACACCCCCTGCGTACTGTGCTCGGACATGAGGGGATCGCGGTACGACACACGCCGAACCGGGTTGCAGTTACGCCTACTGGGGGCCGACATGGTTAGCGCTACGCGACAGGTGGCCCAGAAGCGCTCCGGCATGGTGAAGGGTGGTGCGATCTCACTCTTCTCGGGGGCCGGAGGCCTTGACCTCGGGATCGAAGCGGCTGGTTTCCAGACGCTCGCCGCAGTCGAGTGGGACGAGGACGCAGCCGACACGATGGAGAAGAACGCCCCAGCATTCTTCCCAGCGTTGAAGGAGGTCCTGCGGGCAGATCTCTACCCGCTCGCCACGGGTGACGGAGTCGGAATGACCACGAGGGATCTCCTCCGTGCTGCCGGGCTCGGCGCGCGCGAGAAGCCGGACCTCCTCGTCGGTGGTCCGCCGTGTGTTGCGTTCTCCAAGTCAGGCTTCTGGCTCGACTGGAAGCGTGACGCTGTCGACCCAGCAGCGAGCCTCCTCCAGGCGTACACGAAGGTGCTCGCCGAAGCTCGGCCGCGGTTCTTCATCCTCGAGAACGTGTACGCGCTGACGTTCGACAACAAGGCGAGCAGGCCGGCGTTCACGCGGCTTCTCGCCGAGATCGAAGCTGCCGGCTACAAGTTCAAGTGGCAGGTGCTGAACGCTGGCGACTACGGCGTGCCGCAGCTGCGCCCACGCCTGTTCATCGTCGGCGCCCGTCGAGGCGACTCGGTCCCCGAGCTTCCCGAACCGACGCACTTCGGAGACTGGGAACGCCGGACGAATCAGGGCACCGGCCCGCTCCCGCATGTCACCACCGGCCAAGCGCTCAACGGCCTTGTCACCACCCCCGAGTCGGAGGAAGTGGTCCGAGGCCAATGGGGCCACCTGCTGCCTGGAATTCCGCCCGGCGAGAACTACCTCTACTACACCGCGAAACGCGGGCATCCCGATCCGTTGTTCGAATGGCGCTCGCGGTACTGGTCGTTCTTGCTGAAGCTCGATCCAAACCGAGCGGCGCCGACGATCCAGGCGCAGCCGGGACCCAACGTCGGTCCCTTCCACTGGGAGAACCGTCGGCTACGGGTTCCCGAGCTCCGCCGGCTCTTCACGTTTCCCGATGAGTTCGAGTTTGTCGGCAAGCGGATCTCCGTGCAAGCGCAGGTCGGCAATTCCGTTCCTCCGCTCCTCGCGCAGCGGGTCGCCGAGCAGGTCGCTGCTCAGCTCTGAGGGCCGCCGCGCAGAAGTTCTTCGAACGACAGCGCCCAGCTCTCGTCGATGCGTTGGACGGGCTTGATCCGCGCGGGATCGCTGGGCCAGGGATCGAGATCCTTCGTCCAACGGAACCGGTACTCCCAGATGCCTGTCGCGGAGAACAGGCAGGCAGCGAGGACGTCGAACTGATCGAACGTGTACTGACGCCCCGCGCCTGAGTCTCTGGTCTTCTGCGCCTCAACCTTGAATGCACCGTCCTTGTACCGGTGGGCACTGGCTGTCTTGCACTCGATCAGCACCTCGCGACCGTCGGGTGTGGTGACCAGGAAGTCGGGCTGACCATCGGCATCGATTGGGATAGCCGACGCGACCGATGGATCGCCCCTGAGAACGCGCTCGAGGTGCCGCTCGGCGACGCCGCCGCGCACGGCAACTCCGAGACGGAAGTTGGACTCGATGATGTCGAGAATCTCCTTGGACCCGAGGCCGAAGAAGCCTTCAAGGCGATGTGGCCCGGTCGCCGACGTGAGGAACTCGCGTGCCAGCGAGCCGCGAAGCGCCGGGTTCAACCCGAGAGCGCTCGCACGCGCTTCGAACCTCACGTAGTCGAGCAGCCGATGCGGACGGAACCCGACCATGGTCTCCAGCTCGACGATCCGCGAACGCCGGCTTCCGCCCGTCTTGTCGCGCTCCCAAACCGCCCACCCGTGTTCGTCGGCCTCGCTGACGTTGTGGTCCCGGTAGTACACCGAGATACCCATCGGAAGGTCCTCGTACACGAGCGGGTCCAGGCCGACGATGAACTGGAGCTCCGGGTCGACAGTGAGCACGAGAGTGACGTCGACGCCGGCGACGTCACGCGCGATGGTGTTGCTCTCGTTGCGCGTTCGCGTCGGGTCGCTGAGGCGGATCTGCGCTCGGTGCTCGTCCACCGGCCGGCCCCCGGTCAGCCGCTTGGTCGCACGAAATGGGTAGACGAGAAGCCCGTAGCGTGCGCCGGTGCCATCTTCGGCTCCGATGTAGATCGGCGCGACACGTTGATCGCGAAACGAGCTGTAAACGACGCGGCCGCCGCTGGCCTCGATCCCTTTCTCCAACAATTCCACCACCGACGCGCGGTCAGCGTCGATGTTGTAGAGCTTCGGGATGTAGAGCCGGCCAGCGAGTTCAGGCACACGACGATCGTCGCGCAGTTAGCGGCCTCGAACGGGGTCTTCGTCGCAGCGTCTACCATTCGGCGGGCGGCCGCGCCGTAGGCTCCGGCTCGCTGCACCATCGATCGAAGGGTTGAGACACAAACATGGCGACAATAGGCAAGACCGGAAAGAGTGGACCTCGGGCGATTCAAGTGACGCTCTCGAAGACGTCGGTCACCGTCTACGCCGGACCGAAGGTTCTCGATGCATTGGAGGAAGTCACTGCAGAGATGACCTTGTACCACGGTGTCCGGCTCGCTCAAGTCATGGAGGCGCTCTACTTGCAGGGCCAGAAGGATGGGCGTCGTGAGGTCTTCGAGGAGTTCGACAAGCTCAAAGCGCGGCCCGAGCTAAAGCATGGCAACCCTGGCCGACCTACCAAGAAGAACGCGAAGAGGGTCGCCGCCAAGAAGGCGCCTACGAAGAAGGCATCTACGAAGAAGGCAGCGGCACGCACGGGCGCCGTACCTGTCAAGAAGGCAGCGGCAAAGCCCACCTGAACGTATGGACGTCTACTCCAAGGCGAGATTGGCGTCGGCGTTGATACCGGCGGCCTTCAGTTCCGCGACGAGGGGAAGGTGCCAGCCGCCGGCGAACGGTATGAACTGCACCCCGTAGTAGTCACTTGGAAGCTCGACCCCATCTTCGTAGAGCACACAGACTCGGTCGCGACCGAGCTTTCCGATCGCATAGCCCAGTTCAAAGACAACGTTCTGCCGGGCTCGCAGTCGCAGGTCAGACTCGCCACGTAGACGGCCCTCGTCGTCGACGGTCATGAGCACCACCACGAACGCGGCGCGACCGAGGTGCGTTTCGAGCTTCTCGATGATCGTCTGTCCCTTGCCTGGCTGGTCCGCCAGCACGACAACTATGGAGCCGGTGACGCGCTCAAGGAATCGGCGTACAACTTCTCGGGCGGCGGTGTCACGACCATGAACGAGGAACATGGTCAGCGCCCCTTCAGACTCCTTATGGCCCTCTGCTGGCGCGGCGTTTGCGCTGCTGATTTCATAGATTGCGAGCGAGTCAAGTAGAGACTGCAGATTGCGTGCCTTTTCGTCTGCCACGCTTCCGAGTAGCGGCGCCTTGTCAGCCGTAAGTTCGTCAATCAGCTTGATCTCGATCTCCTTCAAAACCGAGTACTCGGACTTCGGGCTCGACGCGTGCCAGGCAACGGGCTCGAAACTCTGATCGAGCAGTCTTCGGTTTCTCTCGTCCCACGTGCGGAACGCAGCGAGCAGAGCGGCACGCTCGGCTCCAGTGTCAGCGGACATTTGGCGCATAGCCCGATAATTCTCGAGCGACACGCGCAACTCCCCCTCAAGCCAGGATCGCGGTACAGCCAGTCTCGTGGGCACTCGACCACGATAGGGCAGCCAGACTCATGCGTGGTCCGATGCCAGCGCACGAGGGTCGAGCATCGAGGCCGCCAT
>JANYDH010000126.1 GCA_025359865.1 Actinomycetes bacterium
CTCACGACCAAAAGTCCCTGGAGTCTGGAGTCGCCGACCTCGGTCGGCGGATAGCCCGCTATCCTGCCGTACCCGTGGGTACCTCTAAGCGTGAGCGACAAAAAGCCAATCGTCAACAACGGCTCGAGGAGCTCGCCCGTCAGGCACGTCACGACAAGACCAAGCGGCGAGGAATCCGCATCGGCATCGTGGTCGTCGGAGGCCTCGTTTTGTTGTTCGGTCTCGCCAAGTTCTTCGGCGACGATTCCTCGTCCAGCACCTCGACCACCCCGCCCGTCACCTCGGTCGATGCTGGCACCCCGCCGGCAACTGTCGACACCGTCACCGGCGACACCTCCCTCGGCACCGACAACACCATCTCGGGCGACACCTCCCTCGGTACCGAGAGCACGGCGACCGGCAACACGACTAGCGACAGCACTGCCACCGGCAACACGACCGGCAACACGACCAGCGACAGCACGGCGACCGGCAACAGCACTGCCACCGGCGACACGACCGGCGACACCGGTGCGGCCACCACGACCGAAGCACCGGCCCCAACCACCACGATCGCGTTCGCGTTCGGCACGGCACCCTGCCCGAAGGCGGACGGCTCCAGCACGAAGCCCGACACGTTTGAGGGTGCCCCCAAGCAGTGCATCGACGACGCCAAGGACTACTCGGCACTCGTCAAGACGACCATGGGCGAGTTCACCATCGCGCTCGACGCAAAACGGGCGCCCGGTAACGTCAACAACTTCGTCACCTTGGCCCGCTACCACTATTTCGACGGCACGGGTTGCCACCGCATCATCACCGACTTCGTGGTGCAGTGCGGACGTCCAGGAACCGACGAAACAGCCCCCGGCTACACCATTCCCGACGAACTGCCAAGCGCCGGCGAGTACACCGAGGGAATGGTCGTGATGGCAAACACTGGAGCCGCGAACAGTGGCGGCGGCCAGTTCTTCATCATCACCGGGGCGCAAGGGGTAGCCCTGCCACCGAGCTATTCGATCGTCGGTGCGGTCACCAAAGGGCTCCACTCCACGATTCCTGCCCTTGCGAACACGGCCAACCCTCTCGCCAAGGGGGGCACGCCGCCCCTCTTGCCGATCGACATCGCGTCGATCACCATCACCGAGAGCTGAGTCCGCCCCACTCAGACAAGATCGCCACGGACTTCCATCTGTCCGACGCGTTCCCACACAGCGGCGCAACGCAGCAACGCACTGCCGGTCGGCAAGATCGCGACAGGCGTATTGGCCAACGCCAGTGTGCGATGCAGTCGCTCTGGCGACCACGATTCCGACTCGGTAACCAACGCAACTCCGCTAACCAGTCCAAGCCCGAGGGTGAACGCGCCGCCACGTGGGTCGACCATCGGATCGCACAACGCTGCTGCGCTCCCTGCGCAGCCAGCCACCACGCCACCCAGCGAGACCACCTCGGCCAGCGCTGTCCATACCGGTGTGTTCTTCAACACTGATCGCAAATGCAGCGGCTGGTCTCCGACCAAGTAGACAGCCTTGGCCGCACGAACCACCTCCGCCGCGGCTTCATCGAGCGCCTCAGCACGACGCATGACCATCAGTGGCTCGACTTCGAAACCGAGTCGTTCACCCCACTTCATCGCTGCCACGACGAGTCGCTCGGGATGTTCGAACGCATCAGCAGTGGGCAGAACGACGACGCGTCCAGTCCGTCCTGCGAATACTGCAGAGGCGACGAGTCGTGCGTCGAGTTCGTCATTGGCGACGAACGGGCCGCCTCCTTGGAGAGCAATGATGCCGGTCATACCGGCAAGCGTACGCGCCGGTCCTCGACCACCCTTGAGGCGGGCGTCGAATGCTCGTCAGACGCGCGGAACGAGCAGCGCTGCCGAGAGCGCCTCGAGCACGGCATCACTCACGCCGATAGAGAGGACGAACCCGCGGATCGAGCCGTGCTTCGAGCACAGTTCGTCGAGCACGTGGTCGAGTGCCTCGGGCAGCGCAGCCAGAAACGCCGACGGGGTTTCGCCCATTCGGCTCGCCATGTCGGGGAACTCGCGGCTGGCCCAAGCCTGCATTCTGTCCATCCCGCCTGCGGTGAGGGCGTAGTCGCCCAGGATCACGCTGCGTGACGCCCCGATCGAACCCAAGATCAGCGCAGCGAGCAAGCCGGTGCGATCCTTGCCCGCTGCGCAGTGGAACACCGCCGGTAGCGCTCCTGGCTGCGCAAGTTGCTCGATCGCCATCGCAAACCGGCGAGACCCGACAGTGAGCATGTGGCGGTAAGCCGCCACGAGAAAGTCGCTGTCCGTGCCACCGACAGCGATTTCCTCGACCTGCCACGTGGCATCGATGATCGGAAGATGACTGAAGTCGACCGGCACCTTGTGGCGTGGGAACGTGCCGCGCTCGTCGAGTTCGGCCTGGCTACGTAGATCGATCACGGTGCGCAGCCCGAGCGTCCTGATGACGTCGAGATCAGCACCACTCAGCCGGTAGAGGCCATCGGCGCGATAGAGCAGGCTCCATGCGGTGACGCTGTCGTCGCCAGCCGGATACCCGCCAAGATCACGGAAGTTGTGGACCGCTTCCATAGAAATGAGTCGCCGGGGGTCGGACAAAAGTTCAGCGGCCTGGTGTGGGGACATGGTCCGCACCGTACCGACCTCATCGACCAAGATGGCTGTCCGAGACGTGAACGGTGCGTGAAACCTTGCCCCTACGGCCCTCAGGTTGCGGCGTCTGGCCCGTCGAGCGATGACTGGATCGCAGCCAACCGCTGCGCAGCGCGTTGCCACACCTCAGGCAGAGCAGTTTCGATGTGCACACGATTGCGTTCGACCACCCGGTCGTGGCTGATGCCGTGCTCGCGCCATGTGGTTCCGCCCTCGGCCATGTTGAGCAACATCGGCGCCATGCGATCGATCGCCATCACATAGCGGGCCTCAGGAGTGTCGCCGCGCTCGTACTCGTCCCACAGTTCACGAAGGTGCGCACCTTGTGCGTGGGGCAACAGACCGAACAGTCGGTCGGCCGCTGTTTCTTCGCGGGCTTGCTTCGATGCTGCCTCGGCGCCTTCGTCGTACGCGAACGTGTCGCCCGCGTCGATCTCGACGATGTCGTGCGCCAACGCCATCGCCACCGCACGGCCGACGTCGATCGGCTCCGCCGAGAACGCGGCAAACACGATGGCCGCCATACCAAGGTGCCATGAATGCTCGGCCGTGTTCTCGCGCCTGCTCCCGTCGGCAAGTCGATTGCGACGCTCGACCTGCTTCAAGAGATCGAGTTGCATGAAGAACTCGAGGGTCGCATCGACCGGATCAACGTTCAGCGCATAGGTCATCGCTCCAACGGTACTTGACCCCCGCCGCGCCGACCCCGCCGCACCGACCCCGCCGCACCGACCCCGGCAGCGTTTGGTAGGTGCGGACCCCTCCAGGGGGCTGGACCTACCAAACGCTGGGGGGTTTTGGCGAAGTCGAACCAGAACCGGCGTAGCTTGACCGCCATGTTGTTCACCGCCGATCCTGCCCGCTACGAAGCGATGACGTACCGACGCTGCGGTCGCAGTGGACTCAAGCTGCCGGCCATCTCGCTCGGCTTGTGGCACAACTTTGGTCACGACCGGGCATGGACCACGCAGCAAGAAATCTGCCGTCGGGCGTTCGACCTCGGTGTGACGCACTTCGATCTTGCGAACAACTACGGCCCACCGTACGGCGCAGCGGAGACCAACTTCGGGCGAATCCTCAGCGCCGACCTCGGGCGGTACCGCGACGAATTGGTGATCTCCACCAAGGCCGGCTACGACATGTGGCCGGGCCCCTACGGTGACCTCGGCTCGCGCAAATACCTGATCGCGTCGCTCGACCAGTCGCTGACCCGCATGGGACTCGACTACGTCGACATCTTCTACTCGCACCGTGTCGACCCCGACACTCCGTTGGAGGAAACAGTTGGAGCGTTGGCTTCGATCGTGCAGCAGGGCAAGGCCCTGTACGTGGGCATCTCGTCGTATTCGTCGGCCCGCACGCGCGAGGCGGCCAGGCTGTTGGCCGAACTCAAGGTGCCATTACTCATCCACCAACCTTCGTACTCGATGCTCAATCGTTGGACCGAAGACGACCAACTGCTCGACACCCTCGACGATCTCGGCGTCGGCTGCATCGCCTTCTCGCCGCTCGCTCAAGGTCTGCTCACAAATCGCTACCTGAACGGCATCCCGGCTGATTCACGTGCCGCTACAGGTGGAGCGCTGCGGACCGAGTCGATCACGGAGGAGAAACTGGCCCGAGTGCGCAGCCTCGGCGAGGTCGCCGCACGCCGAGGCCAGTCCCTCGCCCAGTTGGCGTTGGTCTGGGCACTACGCGACCCGCGTATGACATCTGTGGTGATCGGCGCGAGCAGCGTCGAACAATTGGACGACAACATCGCTGCGCTCGCCAACACCGCACTGTCGGTCGATGAGTTGGCCGAGATCGACCGTCACGCTGTCGATGCCGGGATCAACCTATGGCAGGGCTCGAGCGATCAATAGCCAGCCACGGTCCCACCAAGGCGGCTACGGCGGAGCCAGGTGAACACATCATCACCGTTCGACGGCACCCCGACAGACCTGTAGACCAACGCCGCCGCATCATCTGACACCACCCGCGCCGACACGCCGACCTTCACCTCGACCTCAGCGGCTCGTTCAGCCAGCACGAAGAAGCCGACGGCCTGTCCGACGGATGCTCCGACCGTGAGCAGGCCGTGGTTGGCGAGAATGAGCAGCCGATACGGACCGAGCGCCGATGCCAGCCGGGCGCCGACGTCCAAGTCGGTGATGTCCAACTCATCACCGTCGAACACGGCTTGGTCGTGATGAAACGCGCATGCCTCCTGGCTGATCGCACGGATCTGTCGCACCAGAGCGGCGAACGGCGTGCCATATCCCGTATGAGTGTGGGCGACGGAAACCACATCGGGTCGGGCGCGATGAATGGGCGCGTGAATGCAGAACGCCGCCGGATTGATCGCCGCGGCGTCTGCATCGGTCGGACCGAGCGCATCGGTTCCGTCAGGCCCGACGAGCACGAGATCGGCAATCGTCGCCCGGTCGAACGCGACTCCGTACCGCAACAGCCAAAACGAGTCGGTGTGCTCCGGATCGCGTGCACTGATGTGGCCCGCACCGTCGTCGCCCCAGCCGTAGCCGGCGAAGATCCGGTAACCGGCGACCACTTCATCCAAACGGCGCGCCCGTTCGGCTTCCAGATCGACCTCGGCGTTCATGTCTCGCTCCGCAGCGCATCATCGGCAAACGCAGCCATCGACGGATACCGCCACGCCACGTCGACATCGGTCGGCGGGGTGGCGCCCGGACCACCGCGATCATGGCGACGGTCAATCCAAACCGCGGGCAGATCAAGTCGCTGCGCCGGTTCGTGGTCGTGGAACAACGACTGCGCGACATGCAGCAGCTCGCCACGCTCAACACCGATGCTCGGCAACTGCTCGAACAACGAGTGAAAGTGACCGAGAGCCGGCTTGTACGAACCGACATCTTGAGCGGTGACCACCATGTCGAACTCCACCCCGAGACGACGGTTGCTGAGGGCGAACGAGGAATGGTCAATGTTGGACACGATGATGAGGCGATAGCGCTGCTTCAATCGCCGCAACGCAAGCGCCGTGTCGGCAAACGCAGGCCATGCGCCAACGCTCAGACCGAACTCGGTGCATTCGGCATCGTTCGCGCTCATGCCGAGTGACGAAGCGATACGTCGGAGCGACTCGGCCAACACCTCGGGATAGCGCATCGTTGGATGCTCGGACTGGACCGCACTCTCATAGCGCGCATACAGCTCGAGCAGATCGGCCGGCGAACGATCAACACCGTGCCACGCACACCAGGGTTGGAGTGCTTGGAGGATGCCGGTCTCCCAGTCGATGAGGGTGCCGTAGCAGTCGAAGCTCAGGGCGCGATACGGGTTGAACGGGTTCATGGGATGTCTGCCTCACGCATCGTAGGAGCGGAACTCAACGGTGTTGTCGTCGGGATCTTTCACGTAGACCGACCATCCGTCGCCACGTGCGCCGAACCTGGGGCCAGGGCCCTCTACCACGGTAAATCGGTCGTCGGTGACGCTGGCATCGACGTTGTCGCGCGTCACCACCAAGCACAGGTGGTCCAAATTCGATCCGGTCGAGTTCGCAAGGACGAGATCGATGATCGTTCCGGCGTCGACCCGCACCGAGGGGAACGACGCTTGGCCCCGGCGCCACAGATCAACCCGCTCGCCGATGAGTCCAACTGTGTCCACGTACCACGCGAGCGACCGCTCGACGTCGGCGACGTTCAGCACGATGTGGTCGAGTCCAAGCACATTCATCGGCCCAAGAGTACGACGTCGCACAGGAGTACGGGGTCGCACGAGCGGAACCGTGCAGAATTCACGCCATCCGGCCCCCCGGCATGTGCGCAGTGGGGATAGCCCTACCCCTGACCATTCCCGCGACCCGTCTCGCCCGACGCGCCAACTGCTCCGCCGACATAGGCAGTATCTGGCAACGGGCGGATCCATGTGGTGGCGAGCGCACCGGCGCGTTTACCCAAGTCGAGCGCTCGATCAAGATTCCCATCACGATCGGCAGCGGTCCACCATGTGGCCAGGAACGCGGCGATGAACGCGTCGCCGCAGCCGACCGTGGTTCCGGCTACTGGCAATGCATCGACCGGCACGAACCGCTCGACTTGCTCGTTCCGCCCGTCGAAGACCAGCACGCCGCGTGACCCCATGGTGACGACCACAAGACGCCGAAGGTCGAATGCCACCTCGCCGATGGCTGCGACGGTCGGATCAGCCCTGTCGCCCGGCCAGCCGACGAATCCGAGATCAAGATGGGTCATCGTCTCGGCGAACCGTTCGACGGTGTAGTGGCGAAAGCTCAGGAAATCACCCGATACCGCAAGACGATCGAGCCCGCCCGCAAGACCGAGGCGCTGCACTTCACGCACCGCGGGGTCGACCAACACGACATGCAGCCGACGAGCCGTGGCCAGTACTGCCTCTTCATCGGTGGTCAGACGAAAATCGGTCCACACTCCCTCGCTGAAGTTGTCCATCCAAGGCTGTCGGTCATCGCCCATCACAATGTCGATCGAAGCCGACTCCCCACGACCGATGATCGAACCAGCGGAATGCTCGATCCGGTGACGGAGCAGAAAATCAACGAACACCTCGGGATGGTCATCGCCGACACGAGTCAGCAGATGAAACGGTAACGCCCGCTCGGCCCAGTGGAAGGCAATGTTGAGCGCGCCTCCGCCAGGCAAAACCGTTTGCTGCTGGACGTACCGGTCGAGGCTGACAGGCCCGAGCAACACGGTGTCTGGTGCTAGACCCGTCACAGCCCGTCGAGCGGCCGAACACGTTCGGCCCCAAGCGCCAGGAACCGGTCGTAACGCACTTCGACCACCTTGCTCATCTGCCAGAACGCCTCGACCGAGAGATGCGCACAGCCTTCGATGTGGTACCAACTGAGGTGGTTCGGCAAGGTGGTGATCAGTGCCGGATCGTGTACAGGCACCACGGCCGGGTTGAGGCAGTAGCCGGGCGACATCGGGTCACGGATCTGGAACAGGTAGGCACCACGAAATCCACGGGCCCGAGGAAGCCGGTACGTTTCTCCGGTTCCCGCATCTTTCAAGTCGGCGAAACCCTTCTCTGTGTCGACCACGGTTGGCCACAGTGGATCATCGACAAGCTCAGCGATCACCCTGCGAACCGAGATGTCTTGATAGTGGTTCATCGCGGTATCCGGCTGGTCGTAGTGCTCATCATGAACGTTCGTGATGTTGTCGTCGTACACATTTCCGCATTCGCTGACGAGGAACTCGACAAGAGCCGGGCGCTCACAAAGGTACTGCCGGTAGGCCGCCTCGTACTCAGCTATCGCCACATCGAATCGCACGACCGAGCCGCGCACCACGTAGGCAAACCGCCAACCGTCGGATCCGAAGCGGCCATCGAGTAGGGCCCGGCGGTGTGCCTTTGCGGCGCCGGAGAAGCCTGGTACACCGACCGGAATCCACACTTCTGCGAACAGTTCCCGAGCGGTCGGTGTCAGCCATGGACCGTCCTCAGCATCTCCCATGTCGTTGCCTCCATCGGCAACGGTAGCCGGGTCGGCGTCTGCGAGCCAGGTCTACTCACGCCGTGGATCTGGCGACGCCGCGCGGTCCCGACGGATCGATAACAACATCAACCAAATCAGCCACACGCCAGCAGCGATCAGCACCAGAGGGATGGCCGCACGAACCATCGTCAGCCCGGTCTACACCAACGCCCAAGACGTCGGGTTCGACGGGCAATACGGCGGAGCACGTGTCCCGCCACCGTGCGAGAACGGCCGACCGACGATCTGCTCGATCGATCGCGAATGCCACGTCGCCTCGGTTGCGGCCTCGGGCGGGTGTCGGCGAGGTAGTCGCCATGAGGGTCGATGATCGACATGCCGAGGGTGCCGTCGGTGCGGCGTGGCAAAACTAGGAAGTCGACCTGCAGGGAACCCCATCTGTCGTTGTCGTCTTGGTACGCGCGGATGGAAGCGTGCGGCTCGAACTTGTAGTCGTGAGTTCGTGGCGACTCCGTAGTGTTGCCGGGATGGATTCGACTCGTGTCGACAAATGGTTGTGGGCCGTGCGGTTGTACCCCACCCGCACGGCTGCGACTGATGCGTGTCATGGCGGCCACGTCCGTGTCAACGGATCGCCTGCCAAGGCCGCGGCCACCGTCCATATCGGCGACACGGTCACGACCAAGGTGCACGGTCTCGAACGGGTGCTCGAAGTGAAACTGATCATCGACAAACGGGTCAGCGCCGTGATTGCTGCCGACTGTGTGGTCGACCACAGCCCTCCGCCTCCACCGCGAGAGTTCACGGCTCCGGCGTTCGTGCGAGACCGGTCTACCGGCCGACCGACGAAACGTGAGCGACGACAACTCGATCGTTTCCGGGGTCGTTGACCCGCCAGTTATACTGCGAATCAACGACGCCGAAAACGGTCGAACTACTTCCTTGAATTACTGCGTTGTACCTGGTGCTGTTGGACAGCACCCGCTGGCGCACCTCAGACGAGGTGGACCCTGCGACAGTGAGTCAGAGCGGCCTGACGTTCTGTGCCTCTTCGCCCTTGCGACCAGGAGCAACGTCGAACTCGACGGCCTGGCCCTCGGACAACGACTTGTAGCCGTCGCCCTGGATCTGCGAGAAGTGAACGAACACGTCGTCACCCTGTTCACGAGAAATGAAGCCGAAGCCCTTCTCGGCATTGAAAAACTTTACGGTACCTGTGGCCATTGGGCCCTCTCCTTTGACGAGGATCCCCCACATAATGAGAATCCGTCGACCACCCTACCGCGAGAAACCGGTCTACCGACACCTTGATCCATTCCCGGGCGCACTCGATGGGCGTACCCGGGAAGCAGGCTGATAGTTGGGGCCAGCGGTCACATCGACTCGGGCGAGCAGCAGTCGACACGGCGGCTCAAGCCGATCGGCCAGTTCGGTGGTTCGTTCGGTACCGAGTAGCTGCCACGGCAGGGTGGTGCACAGATCCGTCTGATCCTCCAAACGCTGCCTCACGCCGATGCCCTCTACGAGAACTTCGTGCCCCGCAGCCAAGCCACGGGTCTCGAGAGCGGACCATCCGGCCGCCAGATCATCGGGTGACGTGCCCCGGGACTTCGCGAGCCAATCGGGTTCGTAGCCGAGCCACGCGTTGTGCAGGATCGACGCCTCGGGATGGGTGAGCCCTTCGGCCACCACGAGCGCCCAATGTGTGTCGCCGCGCCATTCGCGCAGGCAGTTGACGGCGTGCCACGCCGACAGCAACGGGTCGGCTGGGCGCGGCATGGCCAGATGTGCGCCGAAGAGAACGCGGCCGACCAACGGCAACCGTTCGACCACCGACCACAGTTCGGGACCGAACTCGATCAACGGTTCCACGATGTCGGGCGCATACCGCTGGAGACCTTCGATGACCGCTTCATCGCGGGCATCGCACACCTGACGAAAGCGCTCGTGCCCGCCAAGCAACTCGAATGCCATCCGGATCCCAAACGGACTGATCGACCCGAATGCCGCGATCACCGCCTCGGTGCCGGCACCGGCGAGTGGGGCGGACCGTGCGGCGATGTAACCGAGCGGCGCCGGCACACCGAGCGCCGCATACCGTTCGACAGCCCCGGGATCCCAGAAGATCCAGCCGACGGTCGTCTGTACCGACCTCGCTATCCGACGCGTCAACTCGTCCCAGTCGTTCATGCCCACCTCCGACGAAGTTCCAGATACACAGGCTCGCCGACGATGGCCACCAGTTCCTCACCCAAGGACTCGACGACAGGACGATCTCCGACGTAGGCCTCGTGCCCCTCGGTACAGCACCAGGCCATCGTGTCGCCGTCGTCTCCCCAGTCGGCGCGCCGCCAACCGCGAACCGTTGCCACTTCCACGTCGTCGCTGCGCATCTCCCACTCGACCTTCACAGGAAGTTGCCAGCACACCGAGGGCTTCCAGTCGATCGGCGACTCCTCAGCGGCGATCGCCGCAAGGTGCAGCACGCATCCGGCACCAGCCGCGTAGCCGGGACGGTTGAGGAAGATGCACGCGCCGTCGACAACCCGCGTGTTCGCCCTGGTCTCGTCGCTGAACACACCACCGTGTGTGGCCTCGGCGTGATGTTGGAACAACTCCGACGAGATCGTTGCGGCCAACGCGGCCACGTTGCGAGCCTCGTCGAGCCCATCCAATTCGGCTCCCAGGGAACAACAACCCTGGCCGAGATGCTCAGCGGGCTCGGCCAAAATACCCTGACAGCCGCGGCCCCAGATGCACGTCCAGTTCGACCCGAGGAAGTGTCGATCGAACCGCCAAATCGTGTCGCCGGCATCGACCTCCAGGAACTGCGTCTCATCGGCCATGTGATCATCGGCCATGTGATCATCGGCCATACCGTCTGTTGAATCATTCACCACGGTGCACCCTCGCGCGGCGTAGTGCGACGGAGCCAGTCAAGTGCCCCGCGCGCGGCAACCACTGCGGTACTGAATGCGGCCTGCAGCAAGTAGCCGCCGGTCGGTGCCTCCCAGTCGAGCATCTCTCCTGCGACGAACACGCCGGGCAGACGGTGCAGCATGAATGAGTCATCGACTTCGGACAATGCCACACCGCCAGCTGATGAGATCGCCCGCGCGATCGGCATCGTCGAGGTGACGACCAAGGGCACCGCCTTGACCAGTTTCGCCAACGGCGCTGCGTGAGACGGCACACGATTCGCGGTCGATTCGCGTAACACCGAAACCGCGACCGGCGAGAGCCCGATGGCATGGCGCAGCGAGGCGGCCAGCGACTCCTTCGGCCGCCGATGTGTCAACCGCTCGGTAAGAGTTTCTACCGTGAGGTCGGGATGCAGATCGACCTTGATCACGCACCGCCCATCACGATCGATCGCATCGCGAATTGCCCTCGACTGCGCATAGACCGGACCTCCCTCGAGTCCGCCCGTCGTGATCATCGCGTCGCCACGGCACCAGACCATCACCCCGTCGACGGACACGCCGATTGCGACGTTCTTCAACGGGACTCCGGCGAAACGATCGGCGAAGACCCGGGACCACTCGAGCCGCACCCCGCAATTGGCCGGGCGTAGTTCATTGACCTCGACCCCGGCACGCCGAAACGCCGGCACCCAACCGCCATCCGAGCCAACCCGCGGCCAACTCGCCCCACCGAGCGCGAACACGGTCACGTCGCTTGCCACCGCGCGGGTCGTCGCCGTGGAGTCGCCGTCGCGACGCGAGAACATGGCACGACGTGGGTCGAATTCACCGTTCGAGGTCGACCCCCAGCCCACCCAGCGGTCACGAGTCTGGGTCACCACACCAAGGCCGGCAAGACGCGCAAGCCATGCGCGCAGCAGCGGTGTAGCGCGAAACGACGCCGGAAACACCCGACCGCTCGTGCCGATGAACGTCGGCTCGCCGAGAGCATCGCACCACGCCCGCAGTTCAACGGGGCTGAACGTACGCAGGGCCCGCTCAAGGCGATCTGCATCCGTTCCGAATCGCGCGATGAACTGATCGAGTGGCTCGCTGTGGGTGATGTTCAGTCCGCCACGCCCGGCCAACAGCAACTTGCGGCCGACAGACGGCATGTGCTCGAACACGGTGACCCTCAGACCCGCCGCGGCAAGCACCTCGGCGGCCATCAGACCGGCCGGGCCCGCGCCGACCACGGTGGCCGTGCCAGAAGAATCGGTCGCCGGAAGCACCCCCCAAGGCTATGCGCGTCGCCCAACAGTGAGAACAGGTCGGTCCGCCCGTACCGTGACGACGTGGACCTCCGGACGACGACGTGACTCTCACCGCGGCGCCACAGGTCTCCGTGCCAACTGCGGGCACCGCCAGCGGACGCGAATTCATCGCGTTGGTCACTGCACTGATGGCCACCGGAGCGATGGCGATCGACCTGATGCTTCCGACGTTTCCCGACATCCGCGCTGAATTCGGTATGGCCGCGGACTCTGCGCAGGTGGGCTGGATGGTCACGGCGTTCTTCCTCGGCCTTGCGGTCGGGCCATGGCTGTACGGGCCCGCCTCCGACCGTTATGGGAGACGGCCACTGCTGTTCGCCGGGATGACCCTGTACATCGTGAGTGCGTTGGCGGCAAGTGTGGCGCCTTCGTTCGGATGGATCATTGCCGCTCGATTCGTCTGGGGGCTCGGCGCGGCGGCGCCCCGTTCACTGAGCCTGGCCATGATCCGCGACCGGTATGAGGGCAACGCGATGGCGAGGCTGATGTCGATGATCATGGCAGTGTTCCTGCTCGTGCCGATCGTTGCCCCCAGTCTGGGTGCGGGACTGAACGCCATCGCTCCATGGCGGATCGTGTTCTGGGTGCCTGTGGCTGTGGCCGTTGTGCTGATGTTGTGGGCTCGCCGCCTCCCCGAGACCTTGTCGGTCGAACGGCAACGACCATTCACATGGGCATCGGTGGCAACGGCTGGCAAGGAGGTGGTGACCAATCGCCAAACGGTGTGCTTTACCCTTGCGATCATGTTCTTGTTCGGGGTGATGACCACCTACCTAGCCGGCTCCGAACTGATCCTCACTGATGTCTACGGCTACGCCACGTGGTTCCCGCTGTTCTTCGGCTGTGTCGCGGTGCTGCTGGCGTTGAGTTCGCTCAACAACGCGCGCCTCGTGAGCCGCGTCGGAATCACCGTCTTGGTTCGCCGGATGGCAACCATCGGAGTCGTGCTCACGATCGTCTTCCTCGCAGTAGCGTTCACCGGCGGCGGGCACCCCAACTTCTGGCTGTTCAGCATCGCCATCGCAGCGGTGGTTCCGGTGGCGCAAGGGCTGATCCCCAACTGCAACACTGCGGCGATGATGCCGCTGCCGCATGTGGCCGGCACCGCGTCAGCCATCATCGGCACCGTCACGACAGCGGGAGGTGCATTGCTTGGCGGCCTGGCCAGCGGGGCCTTCGACGGTACCCTGCGTCCCTTCGCCATAGCGATCACCATCTTCATCTGTGTGGCGGCCGCACTGATCCTGTTCGGAGCAACGACCCGTTCAGACTCAACCGAGACGACGCTGGCGACGCCCAACACCAGCCATCTGTGAGGCCCCGGCAGCCCAGCCTGCACCCAATCTCACAGAGCTCGGCCCGCAATCGTCACGTCGACATCACCACTGACGATCGCAGCCTGTGTGATGATGCTGCCGAGCGCGGCGACGATTGGGCCGTGTGCTGTTCGCCAGCCACGATGAACACCCAGCGATCATCCGCCGGAGCATAGAACGCAGTGACCCCGGCACCGTTACAAGCGGCCCGGGGTCTGGCCGAATCCTGTGGAGGCTTCGACACGACCACGATACCAACGCCCGGCGGTGGACGTTACGCAGCGAGCTGCGAGGCGATCTGGAGACAGATTCGTTCGGCGGCTGTTGCGGGGTTCTGACCAAATGCGCAGGCAAGGCGTTCTGCTGCGAACCAGGTGCACGCAACGGCACCCCACACCGGAACCGTCGCCGCCATGCCGATCGAGAACACGCATTCCGGTTTCCACGGGTCGATCCGGCCGGCAGCCGCCAGCAGGCACAACGAGCCGATCGAACCGCTGCCGGCTGGAAACCGCCCGCGGCATGCCAGCCCGAACTCGCAGGTGAGCAGACCCGGGTCTCCGACGAGCACGGGTGGGTCGATCAGACCGAGCAACTGTTTGACGACGAGCGGCGAGACCCGCAGGACTGCTTCGGCAATGCCCGACGAGTCGGCATCGGCAACCAGCCAGGACGCTGCGTCCATCTCGCCTCGACACACGGCCGTGGTGGCACCGAACAGCGCCTGGAGTGCGAGACCCGCAGCGTTCTCCGACACCGAAGACATACCCGGGACCGTGCACCCATCACAGGCTCACGCACGAAGATCGGAGCGATTTCTCGATTCGTCAATGCAGCGCTGGTACGGCGGCGGACATCGTCGACCCAGCCCAGGCGGATTGCGCATCACGTACGCTGCCGCCCATGCATGGGCACCGGTGGATTGCGATCGTCGGCGTTTGCGCGATGACTTCGATGACCGCGATATCCGCGGTATCGAGACCGGCGATGGGGACTCCACGAGCGGTAACGCCCGACGTCGCACCGACAGTATTGCACCCAGCAGTCCGTCTTTCGCAGCCGCCACGTACGTTTACCGTCGCTGCGGTCGGCGATCTGCTGCCGGAGAGCAGCGTCGTCGCAGCGGCGGCCGAAGCGGGCGCGAGCTCGGGCCGACGCTACGAGCCGGCCGCGTTGTTCACGGCCATCGCGCCGCTCGTGAAGTGGGCCGACTTGGCCATCTGCCATGCCGAGACCCCGATCGGGAGACCCGGCGACAACCCCGGGGTGTACGGACACTCATCGATCGGGGGGTTCCTCCTCATCGGACCCTACGAACTCGCCGAGGGAATCAAGGAGACCGGATTCGACCGATGTAGCACCGCGTCGAACCACAGCAACGACTTCGGCCTCGACGGGGTGGTCAGCACACTCGACGCGCTCGATGCGCAGGGCCTTGGTCATTCCGGAACTTCGCGCACGCCAGCGGAGGCTGGACCGCGCGTGTTCACCGTCAACGGCGTGTTGGTCTCGCACCTTGCCTACACACGTTTCTCCAACACCGGTTGGCCCGGCGACGAGTGGATGCTCGACACCGCGAAGACGATGGCCCGCGTGGTGAACGACGTTCGGACGGCGCGAGCTCTCGGGGCCGAGGTGGTGATCGTGAGCATGCACATTGCCCACGAGTTGTTGAACGCGCCGTTACCAGGAGACCGTGCTTTCATCGAATCACTCACGGCCGCCACAAAGATCGACTTGGTCATCGAAAGCGGCCCCCACGTGGTGCAACCGGTCGAGATGGTCAACGGCACAGTCGTCTATTGGAGCGTCGGCAACCTTGTCTCGGGAATGGGTGTGCCTGGCCGAGCGCGCTACAGCGACCCGCGGCTGCTGGACGGCCTCATGGCAACAGTTCGGTTCACCGAGGTTTCACCCGGCGAGTTCGTGGTGACGACGGTGCCTGTCACGGTGTGTACCGACCCAGTGAGTAAACACGTGTATGCGCCCGCGATCTCCGTCGACGACATCACCCTGTCGTCAACGCTGCGCGGCGGGCTGGCCGCCTGTCTGGCACGCACGCAGCAGGTGGTCGGCACCGCCGTCTGAATCCTCGCGGGTATCATCGGGAGCTTCGCCAAACGTTCGGGGGTGCATCGTTGCGAGTCTTGGTGACGTCGACCGGGGGTACTGGACACATCCACCCCCTCGTGCCCCTGGCGGCCGAAATTCAGGCCGCCGGCCACGAGGTCGCCTGGGCGACAACGACCGATTCGTGCCCGATGATCGAACGCTATGGGTTTCGGGCAGTACCGGCCGGCATCAGCGGCCAACGGCGGCGCGAATTGTGGGCCGCGCAAGCGCCGCCGAACTTCTTGGAACTGCCTGTCCGCGAGCGACGGCCCGTCTTCATGAGGGCGATGTTCGGAGACATCTGCACGGCAGTGATGCGCGACGACCTCGTCGGTGTGGTCGACCAGTTTCGGCCGGATGTGATCATTCACGACTTGCTCGAGTTCGCCGCAGCGCCAGTCGGTTCGGCCCGGGGTATCCCGCACGTCACGCTTGCGTTCGGTGCTGCGCTTTCGCCGATATTGCTCGCCGTTGCGACGGAGATGGTGGCTCAGGTTTGGGCAGATTCCGGGCTGGTGCCATCCCCCGACGCCGGCCTGTACGACCACCTGTACCTACATCCACTTCCCCCTGGCTTCGGCCGATCATTGAGCGCTCCCACCGTGAGGAGTATTCGGCCGATGCACTTCGACGGTGCGGTAGTAGGTGACGCTCCGGCCTGGACCGCAGACTTCGGTAGCGACCGCCCAGGCGTCTACATCACGTTCGGAACAGAGATGGCACAGCTGGCCCCATGGGCCGCGATGCTCGAGGCAGCCGGTTCGGTCGATGCAGATGTCGTGGTGACACTCGGGTCACAGGTCGAGCCGTCGTCGCTCGGGGCCATCCCCGGCAACGTGCGCGTCGAGCGGTATGTCCCGCAGACCCACATGCTGGATCGCGCAGCGGTGGTGGTGTCACATGCCGGATCGGGAACGTTGTTCGCAGCTGCAGCACGTGGTATCCCGCAACTGTGTGTGCCGATCGCCGCCGACCAGTGGGACAATTCCGACGCGCTCGTTGCCACGGGCGCTGGGCTCATCTTGGAGCCCGGCGAGCGCAGCGCTGAAGCCATCCTCAAGGCGATGTCTCGGTTGATCGAAGGGCACGCCCACGCGCAGGCCGCCCGGACACTCGCTGAAGGGTTCGCGGCGTTACCGCATCCACGCGATCACGTCGCCACCATCGAAGCGCTCGTCTGAACAACTGAACATCGGCGCGTTGCTCCTACGCTTTTCGAGATGACACCGGCCCGGTTCTCGTTCACCGCCGATGTATGGCGACACGATGGTGCAGCCGCGTGGTTCTTCGTGTGTCTACCCGAGGCCATTGCAGACGACATCGACGAACAATTCGGCCACCGGGCCGCAGGATTCGGGTCGGTTCGTGTCGAGGTGACGATCGGTGCGACCAGTTGGCTTACCTCAATCTTTCCCGATACCAAACGCGGCACGTACGTACTACCGGTGAAGAAGGCCGTCCGCGTGGCTGAACATCTGGCCGATGGCTCGACTGCCCAGGTCGTCTTGGTAGCCGTCCGGTAGCCCTCGTTTCAGGTCAGACGACCTGGCTGACAGCGGGTTGCCCCGGCGCCTCGGCATCCCGGCACGGCACCTAGCACGGCACCTAGCACGGCACCATCGTCGGCGTAGTTGGGAACGAACCGGTAGGTTCTGTCGAATGCGCGGGCACCAAGAACGCACGGACGTGCCGGCGACAGATCCAGATCCGACGCAGGCACATCTCCGTGAGCTGTTTGCCAGTGTGGCGGAGCGCATCGCAGAAATGGCCGAGGGGGCCCTGACGTTCCCTCCGCTGGAGGCGGGTGAACACGACGAGAGCCGTCTGCGTCTGCTCTGCGACCGGTTGGGTCTCACGGAGGCCGAGGTCGCACTACTCGCCTGCGCAGTGGCTCCGTCGCTCGACTTCCGGTTCGCCCGTCTGTTCGCCGACACCGATCGGGGCCTCTCGCGTCCCAGCCCGCGTGTCGATGTCCTGGCCACCCTGTGCGGTCTCTCGCTGTGGACCCCCGAGGTACGCGACGTCCTGGGCGAGGACGGGGCGCTCCGACGCGCCCGGTTGTGGGAGATCATCGGCACCGGTCCGTTGCCGACCCGCACGATCTCGGTGCCCGACCGCCTTGTCGACTTCCTCATCGGCGGGTCCGGAGTATCTCTCCGGGTGGGTCGCGCCGCCGCCGCCGTCGCCGCAGTCGATGTGCCCGAAGTCGGCCAGGTGGTCCAGCTCATTGCCGCCGGGGCTCCACTGATCTGGTTGCGCGATCCGAGCGGGCATACGGGCGCGAGTATCGGTGCGACCGCCGCGGCGACCATCGGGCTTGCACCGGTAGTGATCGACCTGGAGCTGATTCCAAAGGGTGCAGCGGCGGGCGCTGGGTCAGAAGGTGGGTCAGAAGGTGGGTCGGGTGACCTGCACCGCGTCGTCGACGACGCGATCCGCGAGGCGGTGCTGAGCGACGGTGCGATCGTGATCTGCGGCCTCGACCCCGCCCGCGACGCAGCGCTGATCAGCACCCTCGGACGGCAGCCGTGCCCACTGGTGCTCGTGTCGGTCGAGGCGTGGGATCCGAGCCGGTTTGCAGTGGTTGCCTCGCAGGTGACCGTGCGACCGCTCGACGCAGTCGTTCGACGAAACGTCTGGTCGGCGGCGCTTATCGAGGCCGGGATCGCCGTCAATGATGAGGAGTTGCTGGATCTGTCCACCCTGCGCGTCGGCCCCGGCCAGATCTCGGTGGCCGTAGCAACGGCAACCACCCTTGCGATCGCGCGGGGCGACATACCGTCCGCGATACATGCCCGGCTGGGGGCGCTCTCATACGGTGCCGGGAAGCTCGAACGGTTAGCGACCCGGATCGAGCCGCGAGCCACCTTCGACGACCTTATTCTCCCGCAGATGCTGCTCGACGACCTCCGCTCGATCCCCGGGTGGATGCGCACCCGTCACATCGTCAGGAGCGAATGGGGCATGGACCGGGGCGCGCGGAGCGCGCGTGGCATCACCTGCCTCTTCGCCGGGCCTTCTGGTACCGGCAAGACCTTGGCCGCTGAGGTGCTGGCACATTCGCTCGGCGTCGAGCTCTTCGTGATCGACTTGTCGCAGATCGTCGACAAGTACATCGGCGAGACCGAGAAGAACCTCGAGCGCGTCTTCCACGATGCGGAAGGCGTGAACGGCGTGCTGCTGTTCGACGAGGCCGACGCGCTCTTCGGAAAACGCAGTGAGGTGCAGAGTGCCCATGATCGCCACGCCAACGTGGAGGTCGCGTATCTGTTGCAGCGGATGGAACGCTACGACGGCATCGCCGTGCTCACCACGAATCTTCGCAACAACCTCGACGAAGCCTTCACCCGGCGACTCGACGTGATCCTGTCCTTTCCGGAGCCGGGTGCGGCCGACCGGCTCGCCCTGTGGCAACGTCATCTCCCAAGCACCGTGCCGTTCTCGACAGATGTGGATCTGGCAGTTCTTGCCGAGCACCTCGTGGTGACGGGCGGAATCATCCGCAACATCACCATGGTCGCGGCACATGCGGCAGCGATCGCGGGTAGTCCGGTGTCGATGACGAATCTCGTCGAAGCATCGGCACGCGAATACCGCAAGGTCGGTCGGCTGTTCAACATCGCCGCGCTACGGCGGTGGGTAGTAGAGTAAGCTGTCGGATTTGGGGGCGAAGCGAGGAGACACGAATGCGCACAACAGTCGAGCATCGTGAACTAGGGGGGTCTCGGCGCACCCCCGACAAAGAGATCGTGCCCGTCGGCCGCCTCGCCGACCCTGCCGAGGCGCGAGCCGACGAGATGGCCGAACGTGCCCGTTTGGTCGCCGTCGACTACCGCCACGGCAGCATCCGCCGTTCGCCTGCAGCGCACAGCAGCGCAGCGGTCGACGACATCGGTCTGCGCGCGTCTGCGCTCGACCGAGCCAGCGCTGGAGCGCAGTCACTTGCCCCCGTGCAGCGCAAGCACCTCGAATCTGCCTATGACACATCGCTCGACAACGTGCGCGTCCATACGGGGGCTGCTGCCGGTCAGCTAGCTGCCGGCATCGGTGCCTCCGCGTTCACGCGTGGCAATGACATCTACTTCGGTGCCGGCGAGTACCGGCCCGACACCGACCGTGGCGCCCATGTGCTCGCCCACGAGGTGGCGCACACGCTCGAGTCATCGAGCGGTGGTGGCGATGGTGGAGGCGGCGGCGAGTCGGTGCGCCGCTTTCCGGCCACGGCTCTGACCGCACCGGTGCCGTGGAAGGACCTCACGGCCAGCGTCTTCCGTCCGGGAGAAGGCGTCTCGGGCGGTGTGTACATCCTGTCCAGCAAGGACCAGAACGGCCAGGTCAAGAAGGTTGTCGCCAAGCCGGTGTTCGGGGGGCGTAACGGCGCCGGAGCGACAGAGTCACCCGAAGCTGTCGTCTTCGGTGATCGAGCGCTCCGCCAGCTGTTCGGCATGAACACCCCAGAGTCCCGATTCGCCTCGAAGGGCTCCTCCGAGTATGCCGACCTGTTGTCGCTCTGCGCCCCGTACGCCCCGGCCAAGGCTCCCTACGTTCTTGGTCCTCCTGAGGTCCACGCTGTGCCGGGCCTCGATGAAGCCGACGCGTTCGTCATCATGGGCGCGGTCGAAGGCAGCAGTCTCGGTGGCCTGTCAGACAAGTCGGCGACGGATACGAACTCGTTCGATCTCTTGCAGCGGACCCTTTTCGATCCCGCGATACTCGAACAACTCGGCAAACTGGCCATCGCCGACATCGTGCTCGGTAACGCCGACCGCATCAGCCTCGGTGTGACGAACCTCGGCAACGTGATGGTCTCGTCGGCCAACGGCAAGCTCGACCTGTGGGCGATCGACACTCTCGCCCAGTTGCCGAAGCACCTGCCGTCCCAGTTCGCCAGCGGCATCGCGAACAGCGGTTGGAACAGTTCGAAGGCCGACATGCAGAACGGCCCGAGCAGCATCGTAGACAACGTGTTCAGGGCGATCGCTGCCCGCATCGAAAGCGGGGTCGATCCGAATGTTGCCAACTCGCCCAACGCACCGCACACGCTGTTGCGCCAGCGCTACGCGAGAGACCAACAGATCGTCCTCGGTCACTTCACGCTGGGATGGAATGCCGCATTACAGCAGGCAACGGTGCTGTCTGCGAAGGCAAACCCGAAAGCGGAGGGAGCGACGGACAAGCTCGATCACCTCACCGGATCGGGACTCCGCCAGAACCTGAAGCTGATGGGCGGTATCGGATCCGGAAAGACGCACGACGAGTCCGCCAAGGATGCGCTTTCGGACGTGATCGTGGAGTACGTCAAGTCGATCGACTGGGAGTCGCTGGCAGTACCGAGTGACGCCCTGATGCCCACAGGGTTCGCCCGGCCAGCGAAGGAGGTGCTGAACGCTGAACCAGCGGCCATCACCGCCATCGATCCGGTCCAGTACGCGGAGATGAACCCCAAGCACACCGACTTCCGACAGTATGTGGCCGGCTTCCCTGGTCTCGTCGCCTCGGCTCACACCCAGGTCGATCAGAGCGTCGAATCGACGAAGCAGCGCCGCAAGGGTTTGAAGAAGGTCGAGGTGCCGCGCAACCGCAATCAACTCGGTCACTTCGTCGTGAACTCCCAAGCGGTCGCCATCGGGGCACTGCGCGTCGCGGACACGCTGCGGCGCGCGAATTTAACCGCCTCAGAGCTCGCTATGGCCAAGACGGTCACGTTCGCGCCCGGCGCGGGTGTGGCCGTCGCCGATGCGATGCGACGTCTCGACATCATGGCCTACCGGCTGCAACAGACGACCGGCAGCTACGCGCGCATGAGCCCCATCGCCGGTGGTGGGCTGCAGGCCGCGCCCAAGGTGCTCAACAAGATCGGTCTCCTCGCCGTGCAGGGCGAAGTGGACCCGGCACTCACTGCTGCCAGGACCTCGCTCAGCTGGATCAGCAAGAAGAAGCTCACGGAGTCCGCAGCCAAGATCAAGTGACGTTGTCGGTTTCGGCGAAATCGCCCGACCTTTGGCGTTGTGCTGTCATTGACAACAACCCAGCGCCAAAGCTCAGCCGCTCACTTGGCAGCGGCGAGTGCGTCAGACGTGAACGACTCGAGCTCTGTGCGGGGTTGCAGCATCCTTGACATATACGATCGCTCAGTCAAGGATAGTTATCTATCCTTGACTGAGAGGAGTTGCAAGTCATGGATCGCCAGCGCCACAAACCGAACAGCACCCCGACGACTGGATTGTCAACCCCCTGCGCTGACGCCACCCGTCAATGTGTGACGCCAACGTGGCCGCCCGTCATGTACGAGCAATACGACTGGCCACTTCCACCGGACCTGTCGATGTCCAACTCGGCGCGACGAAAGATCGCTGGCCCGTACTCGGCAGCGATCACACCCGACATCTCCGAAGTCGCGGTACGCCTCGATGCGACGATCGCCCGCGATGCCGAGGAAGCAGCGAACGCCATCGTCAGGTTCGACGCCGAGTTCGGGTCGAGAGTCGTGCCGTTCTCATCGATCCTGCTGAGATCCGAATCGACGGCATCCAGTCGCATCGAACAATTGACAGCCACAGCGAAAGCAATCGCGCTGGCCGAACTCGGAGACACCAGCAAGAAGAACGCCACGATGATCGTCTCGAATGTGAAGGCGATGGAGGCAGCGATCGCGTTATCGGACGACCTCAGCGCGGCGAGCATCCTCGCAATGCATGCTGCGCTGCTGGAGGACGAACATCCTGAGTGGGTCGGGCACTGGCGCGACGCGCAGGTCTGGATCGGCGGCCATAGGTTCGGGCCGCACAACGCAGCCTTCATCCCTCCCCATGCCCATCGGGTACCCGACGCAATCCAAGATCTCGTGAGGTTCATCCACCGCACCGACGTCTCGCCGCTCGCTCACGCGGCGCTCGCTCACGCGCAGTTCGAGACCATCCACCCGTTCCCCGACGGCAACGGCCGAACCGGACGAGCGTTGATCCACTCACTGTTCCGGCGGCGCAACATCACCCGCAACGTCACCGTCCCGATTTCAGCGGGTCTCCTGGTGGATACCGACGCTTACTTTGCCTCCCTCAACGCGTACCGCAGGGGTGACCCCAACGACATCGTCTCGCAGACGGCCGACGCCGCGTTCGCGTCGATCGACAACTCACGAGCGATGCTGGGCGAACTTGACGAGATCAGCCAGGAGTGGAGATCGAGAATCAACGCGAGGGCCGACTCCTCGGTGTGGCGGCTCACCGAGCTTCTCTTCCGCCAGCCGGCGGTCAACTCGACCATCGTCCAAGAACGCCTTCACGTCTCCAAACAGACGGCCCTCAACTCGATCGGCCAACTCGAAAGCGCCGGAGTATTGCTGAAGGCCAAAGGTGAAGAGCGCAACCGAGCGTGGGTCGCCGTCGACATCGTCACCGTGCTCGATCGCTTCGCCGAACGCAGCGGACGGCGCACTCGCTCAAGCTCCTGACCGCCGGGCAACGAAGTGCGGAGCGTCGCCATTGTCGGCGAGTGGTGGGACCAACCAGTTCGGCAAGGAACGTGCTGTCGGCGATGGCAGTCAACGCAATACGCGCGGCCACGCCGCCTGGCAGTTCATGGAGTGGGATCGTGTACTGGTGGCCGTTGGAACAGAAATCGTGAGCCAACAAGGCGAGCCCATTCGTCCGGCGTAGCTTGCGAGGCCGAGGTCGCTGCGTTGAGGATTTGGTCGCTGGTGACACCTCGGCCGGAGAGCAGGAAGTCGAATCCATCTCGCCGCCACAACACGAGCCATTCGGTTGTCAGCGTCGTTGTATTTTCTGATGTGAGACTGCCGAGAAAGCCGGAGAAGCCATTTACCGACACCGCCTTGAATTCGTACCCGAAGGCTCCACGCCCGATTGGGGTTGGTACAGCAGGTGCGATCGAAAGGTACATGCTCGAGCCGTCGTCGCTGGAGGGTGAGTAGTCGATCGAGACGAAGTCACGGTTCTGAATGGCCGCCATGTCGACTTTCTGCATCCCGTTGGGCAGAGCCGAGCCGGCCACGTCGTAGTACCCGGCGGCATCTGCCGTAAGTGTTCTGCCGAACCCGCGCAGGAATTCGTCGCTGACGTCGCGAGACCAGATGTACACCCACGCCGAGTTGATCTCGACGTACAGCCCTTTGGCGTTGTCCGGCAGCGTTGCGAATGCGGCACGCTTGCCGTCGATCTCGAACTCCTCATAGCTCAGCGCATTGGGAGAGTACGACCCGATGTGGGCCGATTGGCTCGGGTCCTTGGTGCTCTCCACGATGAGATAAGGCCCGAGCGGTTCAGCGTCGGTTGCCTAGAAGTTCCTCACGAATCCGTCTGGCGACAACCACAGCGATCGGTGCCAGCGCCACTACCGAAGCAACCCACCGACGCCGACCGCGCAAGCGCCTTTCCGGCAAAGGTCGTGGCGCTGTCTGGACGCGTCACCCAACGTCGATCCTTCAGTTAGATACCTCAAGCGCTGTCAATGGCGCTGGCTCGTCGTGCAGGGCTTCGCGCAACAGTGCGCGGATGTCATCGTCGAGCAGGCTCATGTCGATTCTCCTTGGTCAAGTGGGAGCACGTTGCGCAGCCGTTTCTTGGCACGCGCGAGATGTGTACGGGCGGTGCCGACGCCCAACCCCAGTTGCGCCGCTTAGGGCACAAGACACATGAAGAATCCGGGTACATTCTGCGCATGCCACCTTCTCCGAATCCGTCTGTCGACTGTGTGGAGTCGGCCTTCGCGACGGCGACGATGCTGTCCGCATCGAGGGCGAATTGTTCCACGGGCCTCGTGCTGAGCCAGCCTTTCGGAACTCGCCCGCGTGGCGACACGCTGAAGTCGGCGTGTTGAACGGCCTCGCTGCGGGTGCGGGTGTTGCCTTGATCGCTTACCTGTAGCACTGGTGTGCCGCTCTGGGCGCTGGACAACGCCCGCCACTTCGGGCATCGTGTTCCATGACTGCCCGGTCCCTGCAACTCAGCGGTAGAGGGCCGTACAGGGCAGCACGGGACGGCACGTACGGTCAGTTGACTGTGACGAAGTTCACAGCCGGTAACCCCTGTCATTGTTCCGAGGACACGGCTGCTGATGGCCCAGTTGCCGCCTGGTCCCTTTCGGTGGCCAGTCGTCTCCGTACTTCGACGCCATCACTCAACCGTCGCTGTCTGCTTGGGGCCAGCCAAGCGCGAGTTGTTCGGTGCCCCCAGCAGGATCCGCGAAGAGGTGAGCAACGTTCAGGTTGCCGGTGGCTCCGCTCGCAGGAATTCCACCCTTCCAATGTCTGGCGTTCTGGTCGTAGTAGCGATACTGAAGCTTCTTCAATCGGGGACCGAACTTCGACCGGACGCCGAGGTAGGCGGGGTTAGCGTGATGGTTCCACGTGTGCTGCATGGCGTACGCAGCGCACGATGCCGGGAACACCACCGCCGACGCGATAAGGTTAGCGATCTGAAGTGCGACGTGGCTGTCGCTATGTCCGAACACCGGCACTTCGACGAGACGATGGAGCGGGTCACCACCTGTGCGGTACATCTGCGTCGCGATGCCAACAGCGTTCGGGGTGTTCTTTACCTTTGTACGGCTGTCGAGGATCACGAGGCCCTCCCGCTCCCGCTGGTTCAGGCACTCGTGGAAGGTTCTACACACCCACCACGACGCTGACGAGTACAGGGAAGAGTCCTGCATTGGTGAGAGCGGATCCTTCACGACTACGCGTCCCACCACGGAGCATCCGTGCTTCTCGAGAAGCTAGAGCGTCTTGTCGAGAAGGCCGATCGTTCGGCGCTCTCGGTCGCGTTTCCCGCTCCGGAGATCTGCACGAAGGTCGGAGCCCTTCACCTCCGTCTGGATCAGTTCGGACAGCCGCACGTTGGCGAGCGACGGGTTGAACTGCTTCTTGAGCTGCAGAAACTCCCAGTTCAGGTCTCTGAGCTTCTCGCCGGGAACCAGGAGCCCCATAAGAGCGAACACCGGCGTACAGGACGACTGCGCTGGGTCGAGCGTCTCGGCGCTTCCCGACTCGTCGACGAAGCAGAAGTCCATCACAGCAGTATGGCCGACCCAAAACGCAACTACGGCCACCCCTTGCAGGGCGGCCGCAGGACCTGCTGCACCAAGTGCAGCGAATAGCATTTGGCTACCGATGATGGTGCTGAAACCTCCGGAGAAGTCAACCCACTGTAGATAACTTCCGTCGCTCACGGTGGCTGAGACCACGGCGCGTTCGCTCGACTCACTGGTCCGCCAGTTCCGACCAACCGTCCCCGTCGTCGATCCCGAGCGAGTCAACGTCGATTCGTCCAGTGACGAGCTTCGGAAGGAGGGCGTCACGTGCAGCGCAGAGGGATCGGTTCTGAAGTCCGAGGGCTGTTGCCATGCCGGTTAGAACGAGGACCCGCTCCGAGAAGACCAGCAACATGCACACCCGCCGTCAACTCCTCACCAACCGCACGCCGACACCCAACCAACGCCGAACACCGATTCAGACACACCCACCGCATCAACGCCGTATCCCGCTTCGACGCATCACCCGCCCACGGCAACCCTGACCACCCCAACTCAGCACACGCCGCAAACCGTTCCCGCACCCGCCCAAAAAGGTCAACCGCCCGGAAGGCTCGCACACGTGTGCCGCAACGACCAGCCGTCCCCGTACCGTGGAATCCGCATCCGACCGTCCCCCTTGGCAAGGAATGTGTTCAAGTCCCCCCTCGCCCACTAGAAGACCCCAGCTCAGCTGGGGTCTTTTCGCGTCTGGACACCCTCACTTCTACCGGACTTCTACCGGGCCCGAGGGACCCCGTTAGACCAACGGTAGACCGACGCGGCAGAGCGTTCCTGGTCGCTGGGTGAGTTTGCGTGCCGTAGGGCAGGACCGACGACGAGCATGGGCAGACGACCGTCGGCGAGGGGTTCCGACTGGAGTACTTCAAACGTTTCACACTGATCGCCAGGCTCGTCGACATCGAAAGCAGAACCCCCAGCTATCCGGTGACTACGTCCAAATTCCGACCCCACACGACGGCCCTCTCAGGACAGGCACCAGATGATCAGTTCAAGTAGTCAGAGTGTCGGCGGCCATCAGCTTCTGCCCACCGACGGCAGCTCGAACGCCAAGAGTGATCAGATGACGCGAGTGCCATCTGGCAGACGGGCACCTCAGGGACATTTCATCAACGAAACAGAACGCTGGCTCTGTGGGTGGTTATAAAGCTCTAGGCGCGCGTTCTGTACGCCTACCGGTGAGTGTTATGTGCGGATCGCGAATTTCGAGATGCGCCCGCAACGGCAGATGGGTACGGCGTCGTGAGGTCGCGGACGGACCCGCCTCGACGTCGAACGTTATGTGTTACGGTGCTCATGAATTTAGATATCCCGGAGGTCAAAATGTCCGGGTTCCCTGCGTTGGCTCATGTCGCTGTGACGGTCACGGACCTCGGCCGCAGCCGCCCGTGGTACAACGCTCTGTTCGGGGCCGCAC
>JANYDH010000147.1 GCA_025359865.1 Actinomycetes bacterium
CGGGATCTCACCCCGGTTCAAGCGCTCGATCTTGACGGGGTCGATGTCCGCGCACACCACGTCGTGGCCGAGGTGGGCGAAGCATGCTCCGGTGGTGAGGCCGACGTATCCGGTCCCGATGATGGCGAGGCGAGTCACGGCGGCGAGGCTAGCTGGCCCCAGCATGACGTCGTGGCTCCCTCGCCTGTGGGTGACCGAGCCATGGACCTGCGGCTGGAATGCCCCACGCCTTGATGCTGTCCACCACCCAGGTGGCGAAGACTTCGACGAATCCAGTTTGCGTGGCGACGCTGTCGCCCGACGATGGTGAGAACCGTCGCTCGTATGGCTCCGTCTATGTGCTTTGTGCGATTGGCATGTTCATTGCCACGCCGCACGCCGCTCGTCACTTCTTCGTCGGCCTCTCCGAAGACTACTTCTGGGTGGGCAGGGCGGTGTGGTGGCCTCCACTCGGGGCTGGGGCGGTGGCTGCTCTGATGCTGTTGGGTGCAGCAGCAATGGCCCTGCTCGGAGTGAGGCGGGATTGAGCATGCCCTTTGCGGTCAGTGTGTACTGGGTCTTTCTTTTACGCCGATGCCGAGGAATGCGCACCAGGTCTCGGTGATGGCGCGTGGTCCGAACTCGCGGTGCCTCAATGCAGCTGCGGCCTCGAACTCGGCGATGGAGGGGAAGTTGTCGGCTAGCGCCCGCACCGTGGCGGCGATCGCAGCAGGCGACGTGGTAGCCACGACGCAACCCGGCGCGTGGCTAGGTACCACCTCTGCCACCGCGCCGACACCGAGGGCGATTACGGGCACGTGTGCGGCCGCTGCCTCGAGGAGTGAGTATCCGAATGTTTCGCTCGCTGAGAGGCTGAGCAGCACATCGATCGTGGACATGATTCGGGATCGATCGTCGACCCATCCATGCAGCGTCACTCGATCGGACAACCCGCGGCGGTGTGTCTCCGAACGAAGCAGCGGCAGTTCTGAGCCGTCACCAAACACATCGAGATGGAACCGATCGTCGAGTTGTTCGATCACGTCGAGCGCAAGTACCGGGTTGCGGACCGGTTCCAGCCTGCCGACCACACCGATGGTGATGCGCTCGCTGTTGAGACGTGTCTTGTGCCGCCCCGCCGCTGCGGCCACTGAATCGAGCATGATGTTCGGGATGACCGTCGGCGTGGGCGAGCGGAGGCCGATGAGCGCGGCGGCTACGGCTTGACTGGGGCAGATGACCGACGCACGGCGGTAGCTTCGCCGTGCGAGGCGGGCAAGCGCTCGCATCCTTCGCGTCGCAGTTAAACGGTCGGGCGTAATCGAGTGTTCCCAGAGCACAATTCGGCTGCGGTGTACCCCTGGCAGTAGCGCCAGACGCGCGATGGTGAAGATGCCGACCACGACCACGATCTGACCGCGGCGGGGCCAGAGCGCTGCACGCAGGAGATGAAGTACGCCAACTTGTACAGTTGCCGGCCCAGCCTCGCCTCGAGCGATCGTTGCTGTGATCGCCGACGTGCGGCCGATGATCACCTCGGTGCGCACCTGCCCAGCGAGTTCGTGGGCTAGGTCGAGAGCGGCGCGTTCCATCCCGCTGAGGCGACCGACGCTCCAGGCCACGTACGTGACAGTGGTGACGGCAATAGTGGTAGCCGGTCGGTGTGAGGGGTCGGGGGTGGGCGGCATCTCGCCGTGATACTGTCAGTCCCGGGGGACGTGGGCATACCTCCGCTAGGTTCGGCGGGCGTGAGCCAGCGCAACGTCCGTATCCACCCGACGGCCATCGTCGAAGACGAGGCATCGATCGGCGATGGAACCAGCGTGTGGCATCACGCGCATGTGCGGGCCCTGGCGGTCGTTGGTGCAGGCTGTGTTATCGGCAAGAACGTCTACGTCGATGATCACGTGATCATCGGATGCCGATGTAAACTGCAGAACAACGTCAGCGTCTACAACGGCGTCACCATCGGCAACGACGTGTTCGTCGGTCCGTCGGCCACGTTCACCAATGATCGGGTACCGCGCGCGTTCAACGCCGAATGGCGGATCACCCCCACCGTCGTGTTCGACGGTGCGTCCATTGGGGCCAATGCGACCGTCGTGTGTGGTACGACGCTCGGCGAGTACTCGATGGTCGCTGCCGGGGCCACGGTCACCCGCGACGTGCATCCATATCAGCTCGTCGCTGGTACACCGGCCCGCCACCTCGGGTGGGTGTGCCGGATGGGTCATGTCATCTCCCGAGCGATCGACCGACCGACCGATGCAGTTTGCAAGCAGTGTGGAAATGCGTCGACGGCTGCTTTGTCGTGCCCTACTGGCGGCTAGCGCCGGTGACGGACTGGGCGCAGTGGGCGCAGTGGGCGCAGCACGTGGCGCTCAGGGAACGATCGTCGCTAACTGCAACGATCCTTCCGGTCCATCGAACTGCTCGGCGTTCGTTGTACATGAGGGGAGGGGATCGCCCGGCGGCAGCACTGCGCGCCCGATCTTCAACGCCGCAGCGTCCGCCCCACAGAGGTCGAGCCCCAGGTGAAGAATGTCAGCCTCACGCCACATTGTCGTAGTGGCACCATCTGGCAGCGCATCAACAATGACATGCGAGTAACTGTTCCACGAAGCGGCCTTTGATCGGTTGGGATCGAGTCGGAGCCAGACTTCCACGTTCGGGTACACACTCGGGCCCGAGATCATCGGCGCCTGCGACGCAGTCAGCACGGCTATGTCGGCCTGAGAATCAGAGGTGGAGACCCACCACACTCCTGGTGATTGCGCTGCTTCCGCGTTGATCTTCGCGATCGCCGGCGAATCCGTGAGTGGGCCGAGACCATGCTGCAGCGGGTTAGCGAACAGCGTGACCACTACCGCGAGCACCGCCATCGCAATCGCTCCGCTACGGATGTAACCCGCGAGCGTTACACCTACCAGCGAAGCGACGCCCATGGAGATGATCACGACACGTCCGCCGGGAAGCGGTACGTTCTGGATCGTGAACCAAGTACCAGCGGTTGCCGTTGCAGCGAAGGTCGCTGACGCCGCAATTGCGGCGATCCTGCGTCGACTCGCCACGGGTAAGCCGCCGACGAAGCAGGTCGTCATGCCGAAGGCGATCGCCCCGATCGGTGCGAGCGTGTGGTATAGCCGATGAGGCGGCACTTGGGTCAGTAGCACAAGGCGACCGATCCCGGCGGGGATTGGCAGCACGAACCAGGCGAACAACACCAACCCGCCGCACAGCAGCGCTGCGGCGCGGCGCCGCACCACCGTGAAGCCTGGAAGCATCGCCGCGCACGCGTACGCGACCACTGCCGGAAGCAACAGCATCAGCGGGCCCGCAGCCTCGGATTCGTTGGTGCCGTTGACGAGTACCGGCTCAGCATGGCGGGCGACGTACCAGTAGTACGGCGAACCGAACAGGCCGACGAGGTCACCTCCACCGCCGCTCTCCGACCGGTGACCCGGGTACACCGTTTGGCTGATCGCTTGTACAGCGGCGCGGTGATGGAACAGGAACGCGGCAGACATGACGGCCGCGGTTCCTCCCACAGCGGCCGCGGTGATCAGTCGCTCGCGCCAAGAGCGACCGTCCTGTTTTGCCTCGACGAACACGGCGAGCGCGACCACCGGGGCCAATGCGATGAACAAGGGCACCACCCATGCCGGGTAGGGGATCGTTGCGGCGCAGGCGAACATCCACCCGCTGAAGGCGATCAGACCGATCCATCGTTTGGATCGCCCGGGCTGACGCAACGCGAGGATGAGAGCCGCGACGCCGAGACACGTGTAGCCGATCACGCTCCCGGTGAAGCTGTTCGTCCACCACTGCACCGACGGTGCCGCGGCAACGACCAGACCGAGAGCAGCCGAGAGGGTGACCCGCCGCGTCAAGACGTACAGCAAGGCGTACGGCCCGATCGCGGCCAATGCCCAGTTCAGCCACCACTCGAACGCGAACCCGCGTGACAGACCAAATGCCCAGTACCCCCAGTGGTGTGGCCGGACGAACGTCGACCAGTCACGCACCGGCACGTCGGCCACGACGCCGATGTCATGTGGCCCTGTGGCGATGTTGGCCTGCTGCCCCCAGCCGGCCCCGGCCTGGCGCACCACGAGCGGCGTTCGCACTCGCCACTCATCGGATCGAATAGGGCGGGGATTTCCGACCACCAAGCCCGAGCTTGGACCGGGGTCGATCACCGACACGGACGAGCCGCTGAGATCAAGCGCGGTCAGCAACAGCACGATTCCGACGAGCAGCAGAGGGAACAGCCATGGGCGCAGGGCCTGCAGTCGGCCATTGGGTGTTGCGATGGTCGGTTCGGTGTGGTCAGGCTCCGCCATCGGCCCGTCATCATAGAACGCGACGATGACTCCCTCGTCGCACCCTCGTGGCGGCTAGCTTCGGTGCGCTATGTCGACGACCGCGCCCATCCCCATCTCCGTGGTTCGCCTCGACGCTGACGTCGAAGCACTGCTCCTCCAAGTGGTCCGCTCGGGCATCATCGCCCAGGGTCCGTTGGTCAAGCGTCTGGAGGACGAGTTCGCCGCGATGATCGGCGTGAAGCACGTGGTTGCGGTCAACAACGGCACGACGGCGCTGATCGCAGCGTTGCAGGTGTTGAATCTGCATCCCGGCGACGAGGTGATCACCAGCCCGTTCACGTTCGTTGCCACGCTCAACGCGATTCTAGAGGCGGGAGCTACGGCGCGGTTTGCCGACATCTCTGCCGACGACTTCAACGTGTCCGCGGTCACTATCGCGCCGCTCATCTCCGACCGTACCGAGGTGTTGATGCCGGTGCACCTGTACGGGCAGTGCGCCGACATGCAACCGATCGCCGACATCGCTGGCGGCGCGGGACTGTTCATTGTGGAAGATGCCGCCCAGGCGCATGGGGCGACCGTCGACGGTCGGTCTGCCGGAGCATGGGGCACCGGGTGCTTTTCGTTGTATGCGACGAAGAACCTGACCTCCGGTGAAGGCGGGTTGATCTCCACCGACGACGATGCCGTGGCCGATTCGTTGCGGGTGTTGCGCAACCAGGGCATGCGTCAGCGCTACCAGTACGAGAAGGCCGGCAACAACTATCGACTCACCGATCTGCAGGCTGCGGTGTGTGTGCCGCAGTTGGCGCACTACGACCAACAGGTCGCCGCTCGTCAACGCAACGCCACACGACTCAACGAGGGGCTTGCAGGCGTGGCGGGCCTTACAACTCCGCTCGAGTTGGAAGGCCGTCGACATGTGTGGCACCAGTACACCGTGTTGATCGACGATCAGGCCGCAGTGTCACGGGACAAGTTCGTCGACGCAATGAATGCGGCCGGTGCCGGATGTGGGGTGTACTACCCGCGGGTGGTGTTCGACTACGGCTGCTATCTCGACCATCCTCGGGTGATCGCAGATGATGTACCGGTCGCCCGTTTGGTCGCCGCACAGTGTGCGTCGCTGCCCGTGCACCCGTATCTGTCCGATGCCGATCTCGACCGGATCATCGCGACAACGCGCAAAGTGTTGGGGGCCTGACGTGGCGTTGCGTGTGGGGTTGATCGGTGCGGGTTCGATGGGCGCGTTGCACGCACGAGTGCTCGCCACCAACGACGTGACCGAGTTGGTATGGGTCGCTGATCCGGGCCCGGCTGGTGCGGCGGTTGCAGAACGCTACGGCTCGGTCTCGCTACCGGAGCCTGACCTGTCATCCGCCGACGCGGTCGTGATCGCGGCACCTACCCAACACCACTACGAGATGGCGGTGCGCGTAATCGAAGCTGGGCTGCCACTGCTGTTGGAGAAGCCGCTGGCCGACACGCTCGCCCATTCCGAGGAGATCGTTGCGTTGGCGCGCAGCCGCAGTCAGGTGCTGATGTGTGGTCTGCTCGAACGATTCAACCCCGCTGTGCGCACAGCGGTCGAGATCACGAAGGCACCGCTACACGTCACCACGGTGCGTCACTCTCCCTATGCCGAACGGATCCTCACGGGGGTCGCGTCCGATCTGCTCAT
>JANYDH010000166.1 GCA_025359865.1 Actinomycetes bacterium
TAGCAGTACGACTGATGGCAGCACCGGGTTGGCCGTGCCGAGCGTGGCCATCTCGACGCGACCATTGCGACCGATTGCCGCTGCCGAATACGTGGTGCCGAGATCGACACCGAGTTGATATCCCACGTCACCTTCCCTGGTCTGGTGCGCTTGAGTGGAAGCCGTGACTGAGCACAATGGTTGGATTAGAGCGATCCCCAGCTTCGAACTCGATCCCCATGGAGGGGGCCGAAGCTTCCTCCTCGTTCTGCCCTCATTATAGGCGAACCGTCAAGTGGACCGCGGCCTATCAATCGGGCGTCGAGATGCCCGATGTTGTAACACCGCGACTGTCGCGTTCGGAGTTGATCGCGGCGTGGATGGTCAGCCGGTGCAGCCGCACCAGCCCGGTCATGTCGGTGCCCTGTACACCCGGCGCGGTTTTCCACTCCATCGATGTAGCCGCCCGCCAACACCCATGCGACCGGGGTGCGATGCAGTCGCGCCCAGTCGAACACCATCCGTTCCCGTTCGACCACTATCTGTTCGTCGATGCCGGGCACGCTAGCCCGTTGATCGTGCAGTAGCCCTTGCCGCGGCTGGCGGTCGCGTGATGCAAACCGCTGGACAGCGAACCGGCCACCTCGCCCGTCGCCAGTTCGAGCGGAGATCCGCCGAGCACGGCATCGGCATAGGCGGCATCGTGGGCTAAGACGCGGCGAGGGCCGCAGCCTTACCGAACGTGTCGAACGCAGCCCCGGTGTTGCGGTACTGCTCGCTGAACCAGGTGCGCACCTAGCCGCCCTGCGGGTTGGAGATCCGCCACCGGTATTCGTTCTTGTCCAGTCGGTACACGATGTCGGTGGTGTTCTGATCCCAGTCGCGAGCCAACCAGCAGATCTCGCGGCTTGCCGACCCGGTTTCGCCGAACACGGGTTCGCTGGTGGCCCGCCCGGTCGTGACTGCCAGATCAGGGTTCGCGATCCGCGCACCGTAATGCAGTGACACCTCGGCCGGCACGAACCCCAATGGGCCAAGGCCCTGCACGTCGAACAGCACACACAGATGACCGAACCCGGTGACCGGGTCGCGAGGCGTGATCCGCGACCCATCGACCACGATCGAATCATCGAGGCCCGGAAGTGGCGGCGACGTAGTTCCCGGCGGCGACGATGTCGGTGGCGCTGTCGTTGCTGGTGCGGCCGTTGTGCTGGTGGTGGTTGCCGGTGTTGCGACGATCTCGGAGTTGCGTCGGCCGACCAGCACGATCACCGCCCCCACACCGGCCGCCACCACAAGCACTCCGAGCAAGAACTGAGGCATCCGGGTCTGACGTTGCCGCGGGTACGTCTCCAGTGAAAGCGGGCGCGGTGGCGGCGCATCTCGCCCCGCTCCCAGCGAACGTCGCGCTTCGAAGCCAGCGCCCTTCAGCACGTCGAGTAAGGCATCACTGCGGGCTTCGGAAATGAGTTGGCCCAGTTCAGCGGCAGCGATCGGTGGCGTGCGCCTGGCGAGGCGAACCGGCTCGGGACGAAACAGACCATGTCCGGTGGGGGCCTGGAGCACCCGGGGGTCGATCGGTAACTGGAACACTGGCGGGGCCAGGGTTGGCTCATCCAACTGCGTTTCGACCTGATTCAGCGCCCAGATCAGGTCGTCGACCGAATGCGGGAAATCGGAATCGCGGCGGGCCATTCGCGACCGTTGTGCAAACGCCCGTTCAGCGGCAGGGCGATCTGCGTTGCTCGGTAGGCCGAGGATGAGATACGGCTGGCGTCGCGCTCCAAATGCTTCCGTGGCGTTGACGACGCCAAGATTGGACTTCAACTTCTCGTCGTCATTGTCCAGCGAAGCCGAGAGCAACGATTGCCGAGCGTCTTGATCCCGACCCAGGAGCCAATGCGTACAAGCCAGCATGTTGTGAGCTTCGGTACGGGCAGGCCCGAACTCCGCAAGCCGCAACGCCTGTTTGCCGCAGGTCATCGCCCCGTGCAGGTCCGATGCCCACAAGCAGCGCTGCGTGCGACGAGCCGCCCACCACGCGAGGAACCTTCGCGCCGACCCGCCTTCCGGAGGGTCCCATGCGAGCGCTTCTTCGGTGAGGATCCGCTCAAGTAGACCCCACAGCGACTCATCGTCGGTGATCAGGTCACCCAGGTTGTCGACTGTTGGCGTGGCGAGAAACTCGGCAAGCACGTCGACGACTGGGCCTCCGACGTCGCGGAGAAGGTCATTCGCTTTGTGCTCGGCGACGAGTGTGCGAATTGACGCGATCAACGCGCTGTCAGGTCGGGTGGGCGACGGATCTGGGATCCGTCCGGCAAGCAGCACTCGTCGGTCACGTTCCTGTTCGAAATCGAGCATGTCGACTTCTTCATCGCTGAGCGCCAGCGGGTCGGTCCTGGCGGCGACGTAGGCGACCCGCTCGCGATCCATCATCCGCAACGACTCGTCAGCAATGTGGAACTCGCGCTCGAGCAGGTCGTCGATGACCGAGAGCGGCACCTTGGCCGGCAGCTGTACCGGTTCTGCCCGATCCCCCGCACCGGCCAACGCACGCAACGTGGTGACCGCAACAGAAGCAAACCCAACGGGAAGGGTAGCGATGGCGTCGAACGGTTCGGGCTTGGCCAACCATTCGACGAGCGGCGAACTTCGCCCCGACACTTTTGCGGCACCAGCCAGCGGCGACGTCGGCTCAACTGCCAGTAGTCGCTTTTCGAGCACCCCTCTCGCCCGGCGACCGGTTGCGGCGATCGGTGCGCCGGTACACAACACCAGCAGCCCCACCGCGGGCGCATACCTGCCGAGCGGGAGTTGACCGAGGTGTTCCACAGCCTGGTCGAAGCGCTGAACGCGCAGATCTGCCAATGCAGACCACCAATGGATTTCGGCCGCCGACAACGGCAGCTGACCGATCGGAGCAGAGACCCCTACCGCAGCAAGATCCGCGGCCACACGGCGGGCGTAGTCGAGCCTGCCGCCTACAAATGTGGAAACGAGGATGCCGCGGGTTGCCACCGACGACGTGAGCACAGGAAGCGGGAGGTGTTCCAGCGCGACGAGTGCGGCCCCCAGCCGGGACGACATCGCCGACAGGCCACGCACGCGTGTGAAATGTCGAAGTTGGCGCGCCGGGATCTTGCGTACCAAGCCGTTCTCGGTGAAAAGCGTTGCGCCGTGGGGGCTGTCGACCACGGCGATTGCGGCCCTCGAGCCGCGACCCCCGCCGAGGTACCCGACGCTAAGCGTTTCATCGGTGATGTCCTCGGCAGGTGCCATCGCCAGCGAAACACCACACAACTGACATGCCGCCTCGGCACCCACGGGTGTGCCAGCGACCGCACTCGCGTCAACGCCCGCGTCAACGCCCGCGCCTGCGACGGGGTCAAGGACGGTCTTGAGCGCCCAACCGCATGCGAAGCACATCGAATTTTCACTCTGAAGGTCGGGTCCTTCCATTGCTCCCCAATGGGTTCGTCAGACGGCGGGACACTAATCGACTACAGCGCGGTTGAAGCTACCAATCATCATTGTTGGTTCGAGCGGGGTCGTCCCGAATACTTACACGACCGTGACAGCGAACCGTCCAATGCCGGCGAACACTGCAGCGGCAGCCTGCATGTCGGCAGCTGATGCCTCGTTCAGCTCCGGCATCATTGGCCGGACCCCGTGACACCGGAACCCGATCAGCTTGACCCGCATCGCCGGGTCGACGGCGGCCAGCCAGGCCGCTGTGCGGTGTAAGAGCGCGGGATTGTCGTTGACGCCGGGCACGAGTAGCAGTCGAACCTCATAGAGCCGACCAGCGCGCTGAAGGTACCGGATCGACTGCAGCACCTGATCGTTCGGCTGGCCCGTCAGGCGATAGTGGATCTGCGGATCAAGGCACTTCAGGTCGACCATCGCCCCATCCATCACGGGGAGCAGATCGTCCCACGTACGCTCATCAGCCGCTCCATTGGTGTCGACGAAACAGGTCAGCCTCTGCAAGCCGGCGTCGTGGTTGATCGCAGTGAACAATGCCCCGACGAACGACGCCTGCTGCGTCGCCTCTCCTCCCGACACCGTGATGCCTGACAGAAAGGGGGCCGCTTGCCCAATCTGTGTGAGGAGTGACTCGATGGTCCTCAGGCGGGCTTTCGACGCACCATCGATCGGACAGGCGATCGTTTGCGGGTTGTGGCAGGCGACGCAGTTGAAGTTGCAACCCTGGAGGAACACCACGAACCGGTTGCCAGGCCCGTCCACACAGGAGAACGAGACGGTGTCAGCGACGAAGCCGTGGAGCGAGCTCATGGCAGCCGACACGCTGTACAGCACGTTCAGAGAGGTGGAAGGCGGCTTCCGACCCGGCCGCGAGGTAGTCGCTGGCGTGGCGCGCCCCAGATACGGCAATGTCGACGAGGTCGCGCTTGCGAACGAGATAGCCGGTGATCCGGATGAACTCGTTCGAGTCCAGATTGAAGGTGAAGTCACGCATCCCCGACTCCAATGCCCCGCGGATGATGTCGACCACCGCCTGTGGGTTGCGGACCGCAGTCTCGTCGAAGTGGACGATGTCGCTGATACCAGCGGGAAACAGGCGGTGATGCGGTGCGCAGGTGGCGATGTGTTGAAGTAGCGGCGGTTCTTCGCCGACCGGGATGCGGGTGCCAGCAGTGACATTCTGGTCAAGATCGATGCCACCTTGGGAATGCAATGAGGCGGTTCCGTTACCTCCGGCGCAATACGGCTGGGGACGGGCCGCGACCAGTTCGGCCACCCGCTCGATCACGCGGTACGAGACCTGATCGGCGGACACGTCGTGTCCGTACCGGCCCGAGCCGCCCTCACATTCGATCAACCGGTTGACGGCTTCGGCCAGACCGAACACACCGAACATTGCCGTGAACCTGTCGATCGAGATCAATCCCTCCGTCGCCAGCCAATTCGTCTCGAAGAAGTGTTGCTGATCAACCAGGCTGCGCACGCGGGCCTCGATCAGTTCCGAGGTGAGCGCCACATACTGAGGGAGCGTGTCGGCGAGAAAGGCATCGACGCCGCCCGAATGACGCAGTACCACCTCGGCCAGATTCAGCCGCACGAGCGTGTGAGCGCCGCCTCCGATCTTCAGCGAGTTGTAACAGCTCACAGCGGCGTATCGCGGGCCGTGATCGCCGACCATCATCGGGTGATTGACGAAGTGAGGCTTCCCAGTCTCGAACACGGTGTGGACGGCGTCGAGCAGCAAGTCGTCCGGCGTCAGCAACGGATCGACTTTCAACGTGATGTTCGGCACCACTTGCCGCAGTGAACGCTCAACGCGCAGGATTGACCGGGTGATCCGGCTGTCGGTGGGGCCGAGATCGAGATGAACGAATGCATCAGGCAGCATCCGGTCGAGGCCGATCCAGAATCGGCGAAGCTTGTCATCCAATTGTTCGTCGGTGATGCCGTCGACGAACCGTGCAAGTACCTTGTCGAGGTCTCCCAAATACACCGGGTAGGTCGTCACCGACGGCACGTGGGTGTACATGATCTGTAGGAACGCCAACGCGTCGTCCAAGACGAGTGGTGCATCGAGCTCGAGATGCTTCGACCCGTTGGCGAGCGCCAATTCGTAGTCGGGCAGCACGTAGCGCGGCGTGAAGGGAGCGTGGCCCTCATACAGGTCGCAGATCACTCGCTTGTCGAGCGCTTCGCGACATTCGGGCGACAACGCCGGGTAGTCGAGGGCATCGGTCGCTAGCGCGGCCAACCGGCGAACCTTCTGGTCGTAGCCGAGTGCACCGTCTTGGACCAGCGCGAGTACCAGGTCGCGGAACTCGTTCATCTCCATCAGGTCACCTCCACGCATGCATGGACAACCAACATCAGCCGTCACTTCGACGCTACGACGCCCACGACAATGCGACCAGAGTCAAAGGTCACCACTGTCGTTGCCTGTGCCGTTGCCTGTGTCGTTGCCTGTGTCGTCTGGGCGAACCCAAACGACACGACCGGTTACCAGCGGTAGTGCGCGAAGGCCTTGTTGCTCTCGGCCATCTTCTGCATGTCGTCACGACGCTTGATCGCCGCACCGAGGCCGTTGGCCGCATCGAGGATCTCGCCGCCGAGGCACTCGGCCATCGTCTTTTCGCGACGCTTGCGGCTGAAGTCGACTAGCCACCGGATGGACAATGTGCCAGCACGTCGCGGGCGAACCTCGACAGGCACCTGATACGTGGCGCCACCGACGCGGCGGCTACGCACCTCGAGGGGCGGCTTGATGTTGTCGATGGCACGCTTGAGCGTGGCAATCGGCTCAGCACCAGACTTCTCTTCGACGATTTTCAACGCGTCGTAGACGATCTTTTCGGCAACAGTGCGCTTGCCGTGGAGCATGACCTTGTTGATGATCTGGGTGACCAACAACGAACGGTAGAGCGGGTCGGGAGTGAGCTCACGACGCTGGGCGGGACCTTTACGGGGCATCTGACATCACGCTTTCTTGGTCTCGACCGAGGACTACTTGGCCTTCTTGGCGCCGTAACGGCTGCGGGCCTGCTTGCGGTTCTTCACTCCGGCTGCGTCGAGCGCGCCACGAATGATCTTGTAACGCACGCCCGGCAGGTCGCGGACGCGACCACCGCGCACGAGCACGATGGAGTGCTCTTGAAGGTTGTGGCCCTCGCCGGGGATGTAGGCGGTGATCTCGACACCGCTGGAGAGACGGACACGAGCCACTTTACGCAGCGCGGAGTTCGGCTTCTTCGGGGTGTTGGTGTACACGCGAGTACAGACGCCGCGGCGTTGCGGCGAACCCTTGAGTGCAGGAGTCTTGGTCTTGGAGAACTTGGTGCTGCGTCCCTGACGGACCAGCTGCTGAATTGTGGGCACGCATGCGCCTTTCACTGTGTTGAACTACGGTGGCCTGACGGCTACCTCGAGAGCACCGTTCACCGGCGCACAGGACCGTGTAATGCTAGAGGCGCGCAGCCCATGAGGCAACCTGCCCGGCAAGCCGTTGAGGGAACCTCAGTCGAGTTTCTTGATGACGCCGCTCAGTTGAGCACGATGGCGGCGAACCCGGCCATGATCGCCACAGCGAACCACGGAAAAGGGCTACGGGTGACTACCGCGTGCGGCGTCGGGTCGTGATGCATCACGCTCACGTGTCGGTGTCTCAGATGTCCGGTCATGGGGTGCACCTCCGCGTCGCATCGTGCGGAACAAGCCGTTCCGTCGAAATGTGTCCCCACGATGGTCCGTCGCCATCACGCCGGTGCCAGGAGGCTGACCGCGAAACGAGACCCGGGAGGTGAGTCCCGGGTCTCGTCGATGAACGAACTGATTTTGCCTTGCGGGCAGGCACCGAAGGCCTCAACGTCAGGCTTCGGTAGCGGCACCATCGGTGGAGTAGGTGCCGTGAATGTTGCTCAGCCAGGTAGCCGGATCTTCGTCGTAGTCGCTCGAGTACGACGTCATCGGCTGATACTTCGGGGCGTCGACATCGAATTCGCGGTAGCGCATCATGCCGGTACCGGCCGGGATGAGCTTGCCGATGATGATGTTCTCTTTGAGGCCGAGCAGGCTGTCGCTGCGACCATCGATGGCGGCCTCGGTGAGTACCCGGGTGGTCTCTTGGAACGACGCAGCCGAGAGCCAGCTCTCGGTTGCCAGCGACGCCTTAGTGATGCCCATGATCTCGGGGCGGCCTTCAGCGGGCTTCTTGCCCTCTTCGACCATCCGCTTGTTGGTGTCACGGAACACCTTGGCGTCGGCCCGCTCACCGGGCAAGAACCCGGTATCGCCCGGCTCCTGCACGCCGATGCGACGGGTCATCTGGCGCACGATCAGCTCGATGTGCTTGTCGTGGATCGACACACCTTGGTCGCGGTACACCTTCTGGACCTCTTCCACGAGGTACAGCTGCGTCTCGCGAATGCCCTTGATCTCCATCAGTTCCTTCGGATCAAAGGGTCCATCGGTGATCGGATCGCCGGCCTTCACGTCTTGGCCGTCGACCACGATCGTGCGGCTACCGGTGGGCAGGATGACGATGTGCTCTTCGCCTTGATCGTCGTTCACGACGATCGGGATGCCTTTGCCCTCGTCTTCGAGAATGTGCAGCACGCCGCTGGCACGGGCAAGCCGGGCCGAACCCTTCGGGGTACGGCTCTCGAACAACTCGACCACGCGAGGCAGACCACCGGCGATGTCCTTGCCGGCAACACCTCCCGTGTGGAAGGTACGCATGGTGAGCTGGGTACCGGGCTCGCCGATGGACTGTGCGGCAATGACGCCGACCGCCTCTCCGAGCTCGATCTCTTTGCCGGTTGCCAACGAACGTCCGTAGCACAGTGCGCAGATCCCCAGCTCGGCATCGCAGGTGAGTACCGAGCGGACGCGTAGCCGGTCGATGGCGGGATCGTCGCGCAAGGCTGCCATCTCGGGATCGCCGACGATGGTGTTGCGCGCCAGCACCGAACCGTCGGTGAGCTTCACGTCGGTGAGCAGCGCGCGACCGAACAGCTTGGTCTCGAGGTAAGCACGCTTGTTGGCCGTGTCGACGCCGATGTTTTCGACCCACACACCGAGCTTGGAGCCGCAATCAGGCTCACGCACGATGAGTTCTTGCGCCACGTCGACGAGGCGGCGGGTGAGGTAGCCGGAGTCGGCGGTACGCAGTGCGGTGTCGACGAGACCCTTACGTGCACCAGGCGTGGCGATGAAGTACTCGAGTGTCTCGAGGCCCTCACGGAAGTTTCGTTTGATCGGCCGGGGGATCATGTCGCCACGGGGGTTAGCCACGAGACCGCGCATTCCGGCGATCTGGCGCATCTGGGTCATGTTGCCGCGTGCGCCCGAGCCAACCATCATGTCGATCGGGTTGAACCTCTGCGCCTTGAACTCGTCCTCCATCGCCTTTTGAACCTTGGCGGTGGCGTCGGTCCAGATCCGGACTTCCTGCTGCCGCCGCTCGCCGTCGGTGATGATGCCCCGCCGGAACTGCGTCTCGACCTTGTCGGCCATCGCTTCGTGCTCTTCGAGCAGTTCACGCTTCTTCTTCGGCGTCTTCACGTCGTCGATGGAAACGGTGAGCCCGCTCTGGGCGGCGTAGCGATAGCAGACGTTCTTGATCTTGTCGAGCGCGTCGGCGATTTCGGACTTGCGGTAGTTGTCGGACAACTGCTCGACGATGACACCCATCTCTTTTTTCTTGATGAGATGGTCGATGTGGCCGAACCGCGCGGGGTAGTCGTCGGGTAGTGCCTCTTCAAACAGCAGCCGACCGGCAGTGGTATCAAACCTGTCGACGTCACCGCCTTCGAGTGGCCGCCGCATCTTGATCGGAGCGTGCAGGCCAAGAGCGCCTTCGTCGACAGCGCGCAGCACTTCCCACGTGTGCCGGAACACACGGCCAGCACCCTTTTCGTCTTCGACCAGGTCGGACAGGTAGTACCCGCCGATGATGAGGTCTTGGCTGGGGGTCACGATCGGGCGGCCAGATGCGGGCGACAAAATGTTGTTGGCGCTGAGCATGAGCACGCGGGCCTCGGCCTGCGCCTCGGCCGACAGCGGCACGTGAATGGCCATCTGGTCGCCGTCGAAGTCGGCGTTGAACGCCGTACACACGAGCGGGTGCAGTTGCAGCGCTTTGCCCTCGACCAGGATCGGCTCGAACGCCTGGATACCCAGACGGTGCAGCGTTGGTGCACGGTTGAGCAGTACGGGGTGCTCTTTGATGACGTCTTCGAGCACATCCCACACCTGCGGCTTACGCCGCTCGACCATGCGCTTGGCGCTCTTGATGTTCTGGGCCAACTCTTGATCCACCAGGCGCTTCATCACGAACGGCTTGAACAGTTCGAGCGCCATCAACTTCGGCAGGCCGCACTGGTGCAGCTTGAGAGTCGGACCGACGACGATGACCGAACGACCGGAGTAGTCGACGCGCTTGCCGAGCAGGTTCTGGCGGAACCGACCCTGCTTGCCCTTCAACATGTCCGATAGCGACTTCAGCGGGCGGTTACCGGGGCCGGTGACCGGACGGCCACGACGGCCGTTGTCGAATAACGCATCGACGGCTTCTTGCAGCATTCGCTTTTCGTTGTTGACGATGATCTCGGGTGCGCCGAGATCGAGCAGGCGCTTCAAGCGGTTGTTCCGGTTGATCACGCGGCGATACAGGTCGTTCAGGTCGGACGTGGCGAAGCGGCCACCATCGAGCTGCACCATCGGGCGCAGTTCGGGCGGGATCACCGGCACGACGTCGAGGATCATGGCCTTCGGGTCGTTGACCCGGCGGCCGTTTTCGTCACGCTTGTTGAACGATGTGACGATCTTCAGCCGCTTGATCGCCTTCTGCTTGCGCTGGGCGCTGAGCGGCTTGCGCCCGCTCGTGGTGGTGTCGATCGCGTCGCGAAGCTTGCGTTCTTCTTCATCGAAGTCGATACGGTCGATGAGTGACTTGATGGCATCGGCACCGGTGCCACCTTCGAAGTAGTCGCCGTACCGGTCGGTCATCTCACGCCACAGCATCTCGTCGTCGATGATGAGACGCCCGTGCAGCTTGCGGAACTCGTCCCACGTACGTTGCAGCAAGTCGAGTTCCATCTCGTACCGGTCACGAATACTCTGGACTTCTTTTTCGGCAGCGTTCTTCAGCTTGCGCGCATCGGCGCCTTCGGCCTCGGTCTTGGTGGCATCGTCTTCGAGTTCCTTGTAACGACGGTCGATGGCCAACTCGAGCTCTTTGCGGATGGCATCGCGCTCTTCGAGATATTCAGCTTCGAGCGACGACAGGTTCTCGTGCCGCTTGTCCTCATCCACGAACGTGACCAGATTGGCTGCGAAATAGATGACCTTTTCGAGCTGCTTGGCCTTCAATTCTTCCTTCGGCTCGATACCGGCCAGCAGATACGCCAACCAGCTACGCGTGCCGCGGAGGTACCAGATGTGCACGACCGGGGCGCTGAGTTCGATGTGGCCCATCCGCTCACGACGAACCTTGCTGCGCGTCACTTCGACACCGCAACGCTCGCAGATGATGCCCTTGAAGCGCACCCGCTTGTACTTGCCGCAGTAGCACTCCCAGTCGCGGGTCGGTCCAAAGATCTTTTCGCAGAACAACCCGTCTTTTTCGGGGCGCAACGTGCGGTAGTTGATCGTCTCGGGCTTCTTGACCTCACCGTGTGACCAATCACGAATGTGGGCGGCCGTAGCCAGACCGATCTTCATCTGGTCGAACATGTTCACATCGAGCATCGCAGTTCCTCTTTTCGTCTTGTCAGGTCTGATCAGTAGCTGCGCTCGCGGCGTGCTGCCCGCTCACGGTCGTCTTCGTCGGTGCCGCGTTCGTTGCGACTGATATCGATGCCGAGTTCTTCGGCGGCGCGGAACACGTCTTCGTCGATCTCGCGCATCTCGATCTCGGTACCGTCAGCTTGCAGCACCTCGACGTTGAGGCACAACGCCTGCATCTCCTTCATGAGCACCTTGAAGCTCTCGGGGATGCCCGGCTCGGGAACGTTCTCTCCCTTGACGATCGACTCATAGACCTTGACTCGGCCGAGCACATCGTCGGACTTGATCGTGAGCAGTTCTTGCAGGCAGTACGCCGCACCGTAGGCCTCGAGGGCCCACACTTCCATTTCACCGAAACGCTGGCCGCCGAACTGAGCCTTACCACCAAGCGGCTGCTGGGTGATCATGCTGTACGGGCCGGTGGAACGGGCGTGGATCTTGTCGTCGACCATGTGCGCCAACTTGATGATGTACATGTATCCAATGGTGATCCGGTTGTCGTACGGGTCGCCTGTGCGGCCGTTGTACAACACGGTCTTACCATCGGTACCGATCAGTCGGTCGCCGTCCACCGTCTCGGGATTGATGTTTTCGAGAATGCTCTGGATGGTCGGGTGCTTGCCGGCGGTTTCATCCTCATCCCAGTGGGCACCGTCGAACACCGGCGTGGCCACGAACATCGACGGCTTGGTGTTGGGGCGGGTCTTGGTCTCGGTGCCGCGGATCGGTTCGTCGCCAACCTTGACGCCGCCGTTCTTGACGTCGGTCCAGCCCCAGCGGGCTGCGTAACCGAGGTGTGCTTCGAGCACCTGGCCGACGTTCATGCGGCTCGGCACGCCGAGCGGGTTGAGGATGATATCGACCGGGCTGCCGTCAGATGTGTAGGGCATGTCTTCGACCGGAAGGATCTTGGAGATGACGCCCTTGTTGCCGTGGCGACCAGCGAGCTTGTCACCCACCGAGATCTTGCGCTTCTGGGCAACGTACACGCGCACCAACTGGTTGACGCCCGGGGGCAACTCGTCTCCCTCGGCACGGTTGAACACCTTGACGTCGATGACCTTGCCGTTTTCACCGTGCGGCACCTTCAGGCTGGTGTCGCGCACCTCGCGGGCCTTTTCACCGAAGATCGCCCGCAGCAGACGCTCTTCCGGCGTGAGCTCGGTCTCACCCTTTGGCGTGACCTTGCCGACGAGTACATCGCCGGGGCCGACTTCAGCACCGACGCGGATGATGCCACGATCGTCGAGATCGCGCAGGATGTCGTCGGACAGGTTGGGGATGTCACGGCTGATCTCTTCCGGTCCCAGCTTGGTGTCACGGGCATCGACCTCGTGCTCATGAATGTGGATCGACGTGAGTACGTCGTCTTTCACGAGCCGCTCGCTGAGGATGATGGCGTCTTCGAAGTTGTAACCCTCCCATGGCATGAGGGCCACGAGTAGGTTCTTACCGAGCGCCAGTTCGCCATGATCGGTCGATGGACCGTCGGCGAGGATGGTGCCCTTTTCGATCTTTTCGCCTTCGACCACGCGTACCCGGTGGTTAATGCAGGTGTCTTGGTTGCTGCGCCGGAACTTGGCGAGTTTGTAGGTCTGCTTGCCGGTGTCGTCGTACTGCACGGAGATGGAATCGCCACTGACCTCGGTGACCCTGCCAGGGCCGGTGGCCTGGATGAGATCGGCCGCGTCACGCGCCGCACGGTCTTCGATACCGGTACCGATGTATGGCGCTTCAGCGCGGACCAAGGGCACGGCCTGGCGTTGCATGTTGGCACCCATGAGCGCCCGGTTGGCATCATCGTGCTCAAGGAACGGGATGAGTGCAGTCGCTACCGACACGATCTGGCGCGGGCTGACGTCCATCAACTGCACCTCGTCGGGCGTGACAGAGGCGATGTCGGTCGTCGCCGCAAAGAACGCTTCGGCTTCGAGCATCTGCTTGAGGTCTTCGAGGCTGGCCGCCTGGGGGCTGCGGCGACACAGGATGCGGTCGGTCTTGAACGATCCATCTGCGTCGATCGGTGTGTTGGCCTGGGCGACGACGTACTTCTCTTCCTCGTCGGCGGCCATGTACCGAATCTCGTCGGTGACCTTGCCATTGACGACCACACGATACGGCGTCTCGATGAAGCCGAACTCGTTGACACGGGCAAACGTGCTGAGTGCGCCGATCAGGCCGATGTTCGGGCCTTCCGGGGTCTCGATGGGGCACATCCGGCCGTAGTGACTGAAGTGCACATCGCGGACTTCGAAGCCGGCACGCTCACGACTGAGCCCGCCGGGCCCGAGGGCCGACAGACGACGGCGGTGGGTGAGACCGGACAGCGGATTGACCTGGTCCATGAACTGCGAGAGTTGGCTGGTACCGAAGAACTCTTTGATGGCCGCAACGACGGGGCGAATGTTCACCAAGGTGGTCGGCGTGATGGCCTCGACATCTTGGGTGGTCATCCGCTCGCGAACGACGCGCTCCATGCGGCTGAGGCCGATACGAACCTGGTTCTGGATCAGTTCGCCTACCGAACGGATACGGCGGTTGGCAAAGTGGTCTTGGTCGTCGAGGCTGTATCCGGGCTCTTGCTTGACGAGGTGGAGCATGTAGCTGAGTGCAGCCACCACCTCACACCGGCTGAGCACATCCTGGTCGTCGGTGGGCAGGTCGAGCAGCGGTCCGCTCAGCCCTGGGGGCCCGGCCACCGTGGGCTCGTCACTCGTGAGGCCGAACAGTTCGCCCAGCTTGGCAACTTCGGAGCCGAGCTTGCGGTTGAGCTTGTAGCGACCGACGCGCGACAAGTCGTACCGGCGGTTCTCGAAGAACGCGTTACGGAAGTAGGCACGGGCGGACTCGACCGTGGGCGGCTCACCGGGGCGGGCACGCTTGTAGATCTCGACCAATGCCTCGTCCTGGGAGGGGGCGATGTGGCGCTCTTTTTCCCACTGCCCTTCGAGAAAGTCGAAGTGGTTGACGAACCGGTCGATGAAACCCGGGGCGTGCTCTTCGTCGTAACCGAGCGCACGCAACAGCACGAAGATGCCCATCCGGCGCTTGCGGGCAATACGGGTACCGGCGGTGACGTCCTTGCCGGGCTTGTGCTCGACATCGAACTCCATCCACTCGCCGCGGTATGGGTGCACCGTGCCCTTGACAAGCTGGTGCTTGCTGAGGTTGCGCAAACGGTACCGCTCGCCGGCTTCGAAGATGACGCCAGGGCTACGCACCAGTTGGCTGACGACGACACGCTCGGTGCCGTTGATGATGAACGTTCCCTTTTCGGTCATCATCGGGAAGTCGCCCATGAAGACGGTCTGTTCTTTGATTTCTCCGGTGTTGCGGTTCATGAACCGAGCGCGCACGAAGATCGGCGCGCTGTACGTCATGTCCTTTTCTTTGCATTCGGCCACCGTGAACTTGGGCGGCGGACGGAGATCTTCGTCATCCGGATCGAACTCGAGTTCGAGCTGCAGCGACTCGCTGAAGTCCTTGATCGGCGAGATGTCGCGGAATGTCTCTGCGAGTCCCTCGTTCAGGAACCACACAAAGCTCTCACGTTGCACGGCGATCAGGTCGGGCAACTCCAATGGATCTTGAAGGTTGGCGAACGAATAACGTTCGCGGGAGGTGGAACGAGAGGCCACAGCTTCACTCCTCGAGGTCGGGCGGCAAGGGGACGCGCGCGGTCATACCGACAAGAGCAAGATGACGGAACACACAACGCACGGCAACCGGTGATCCTATCCACATGGGACGACCAACGTCAACCGTCGACGGCCTTTGGCCGAACGGTTCATCCGATGGGAGAACGGTAAGCCCGAATCCGTCAGAAAGTCAAGGATTTCGATCCAATCCTCGACAACTGACGCGCCGGCTGGCGCCATCAGGCAGACTCAGATCATGCAGGAGGCCGGCCCAGCGGGCGTTGATCACTGGTTGGCGATTCTCTCAGGCCCGCGCACCTGGATCGACGACGACGCCGGCCGGTCAGGCGTACAGCGACTTGCCGGGGGCCTGCAAATCCTGGCTGCGCTGTGCGCCTCCAGCGCTGTCGTCGCGCTGTGGGCCCGCAACAGGCCCGCTGGCACCCAGGTCGTGGCGCGCCTCGCCCCATTCGGACTGGGCTTGGCGATGGTAGGGATGATCGCTCGATCGCTCATCGAAGGGCTAGGCGTCGAGCGAACGGCATCGGCACTGTGGCGGAATGTGCCGACCCGTGGGCTTCTCGCGTTGCTGCTGTTGGGTTCGTTGTACGCAATGACGCCAGGCTGGCCGGCACTCGTGTCGTGGCCGCTCGGCGTTGCAATTGGCTGCGATGTTGCGGCAACAACTTCATTGATCGGCTGGACCTTGTCCCCGCTGGGGTGGTGGACAGCGTTCCTGCGTTCACCATTGCACCTCGGGGTGATCGGCGGACTCGTCGGCGCCGCCGTTGCCAACGACTCCGGCGGGACGGTCGCCAACGCGCTACCGGTGTACGCCGTGATCCAGACTTGGGTGTTCGTCGCGGCGATGACCATGTGGTGGCTCCGCCGGATCCGGGTATCGGAACGTACCGGCGTGCTCGACGCGATCCGCCAGACAGCCCACCTCGAGCGACGACGAAGCGCTCACTGGTTGCACGACGATCTGCTCGCCGAGCTCCGCCTCGTCACGATCAAGGTGCAAAGCGGTAAGGCCAACCTCGCTGAGGTGGAAGTCCTCCTCGACGACCTCGACTTTCAACTCCGCGTCCGCCAACTCGACCAATTGCTGGACTCAGGAACGATCCGGGTCGGTGAGGCGCTGCAACCGTACATTCGTCGTGCTCAGAATTTCGGCGTCGAGATCGTGGCCGTGCCGTCATATGACACGGCGTCGCTGACGCTGGAGCCCGAAGCCGGCAGGCTGTTCAGCCATGCAGCCGCAATTCTCACGTCGAACGCACTCAACGCAGGCGCCCACCGCCTTGGCTTCCACATCGACGGGAACACATCGCTGCTCACCCTCACCATCACCGACGACGCCGGGGGCTTCGATGCCTCCGAACTTCCCGCCGGTCGCGGCTTGTGGACGCTCGCCCAGGATCTCGGCGCCACCAATGTGACTGTGCACCCCGTCGACGGCGGCAGTCGGGTCGAGGCAGTCATCCCGCTCCACACGAAACAAGATCATGGCGCAACTGCTGCTGGTTGACGACGCGAGTGCGCTCGCCGAACTCTTCGCGGACGTGATCCGCTCGACGCTCGGCCATGAGGTCGCCGTCGCCGTGACGCTGCGCGACGTGTCAGCCGTGCTCGGTCGGCTCTCTCGCCTCGATCTTGCTGTGGTCGATCTGTCGTTTCCACAGGAGCCGGGAAGCGGCCTCGATGCGCTGGTCGAGATTCACGCGGCGCGGCCCGAAGCGCTCCTCGCAGTCATCACCCAAGGCGATGACTGGGTCGCTGAACTCCTGCGCGATGCCTGGGAGCTGCTACCGGTCGCCACCGTGATCTCGAAGAGCGCTCCGCTCGCGTACCAACTCGATGCGATCAGCCAAGTCATCGAGCACGGTTGCGCTCCAATCGACCCGGCGATTCAGCCGTTGCTCCCGCTTCACCGGCCCTCGGCTCGTACCGTCGCTCGATTTGGCGAACTCGTTCAACATGCCGGGCACGCCAAGCTGTGGAACGCACTGCTCGCTTCGACCGACCCGTCATACAAGCAGATCGCTGACCTGTCCGGGTTGAAACTGAACACAGTGAAGAATTACCGCGTTCAACTGTTACCCGAACTCGAAGTCCACGGCTTGCACGAGCCGACTCTGCGCCAGATGCGCGACTTCGCGGTGCGCTGCAAAGCCTTTCTCACACCATTCCTCAACGTGGCCCCAACAGTGTGAACCGCTGGGTCACCTCGTCGATCGCCTTTTCAATCGGGCTCGGAGGTTCATTCGTGGCGTTCACCAGCAACGAGTCGACCCTCAACGCAGTCAACCAGGGCGCCAAGCTTGGCCCAGCAACGGTGACGAGCTACTGCCAGGAGCGATTCGGTTCAACCGGCTTCGGCGTGTTGCCGCTGCTGCCAACAGGCAGGTGGAGCTGTACGAGTGCGGTCAATGGGCTGTTCAACACCGTCGACGTCGACCTCGACGAGGTCTGTGGGCAGAAGTACGGCAAGCCGGCATACGCCGCAGTGTTCGATGCGTCCACGCCGTTCGGCTGGGACTGCCGTCGCGGCCAATCTCCAGCGCCGGGGTGACCCACACACCTCGCCCGTCGTTAACTTGCCCGGCATTAACTCAGCCTGCGGCATTGGCCTTTTCGAAGACGGCAATCAACTCATTTGCCTGGCGAGTCAACTGCACCAGCGTCTCATGCGCCGTGGTCGTTCCCGAGACCAACGCTTCTGTCGCGGCGAAGAGCAATCGTTCGATCTCTTTGTCCGGGCCGTACAGCGCTCCAGCGGTCGCGTCGCTGCCTGAGGTGGAGACCAACTGGTCGTAGGCCACGCGGAACTGTGGATGCGCTGCCCAGGCGCGTTGCACCGAGGGGTCATCGGCGACGATTTCGCTCGGCGGAACGTAACCGGTAACAGCATCGAGCGGGCCTAGGTGTTCCGGACGGACCAGCCACAGTGCAACGTCGTTCGCCGCGCCGACTCGTGACGGATCGCCGTTGTCGATCAGCCACAACGCGTTGCCTCCGACGAGAGCGCCCACGCCCGGCCCAGGCATAGGACCAACCCCAACCTCGATGCCAGGGAACGATCCCGACTCGACAAACTGGATGACATCACCCAAAGAACCCGACGTGTGCACCACCATCGCGCCCCCGGAGGCGGGTGTCCCGACCTGGATCAGATCGTCATAGGTCGAGTTGTTCCCACCGATGAATTGCCCGTCGCCAGTGGCGACGAGATCGGACAGCCACTGCAGCGCCGTCTCGTTGTCCGGCGTCACATAGTCGACCGTTATCCCATCGCCATTTCGACCGTTGGCAGGGCTAGCGACGAGATCACCGCGTTGTGCTGACCACTGGTTGATGACCATCGAGGCGTACCAGGTGGTAACTACCATGCCAAAGGGTCGTGCGCCCGACGTGACCAGCTGCCGAGACGCAGCGCGCACCTGCTCGAGGGTGGCTGGCGGATGCGCTGGATCGAGTCCCGCAGTCCGAAACGCCGCTGCGTCGAAGAACAACACCGGTGTGGACACACCGTAGGGATACGCCTGCATCACGCCGCCGCTGCTGTAGGTCGCGGCGACGACCGGGAGCAGACCCGCGTTGATGTCCGCCTGCCCAGCGCACTCGCCTGGCGCAACCGTGAGGTTGTTCGTCATGAACCGTTTCATGGCCGACGGTGCTTGGATCACCAGATCTGGCCATGCCGAGCGTTCGGTCTCCGCGAGATGGGCCATGAGCGACTCGGAGCCGCCCTGCCAGGTGACCACCAGCGTGATGGAAGGGTGGGTGGCGTTGAACTCGGCCACCTGGCCATCGAACGTATCGGGGCCCGCATAGCCACCCAACGAGTGCCAGACGCTGACGTCGGTATGGCCCTGCGCAGCTGAACACCGACTCGCTGCAGGCAACGCCGCTGTCTCGGGATCGGTTTCGGGCTCGGTTTGTTCCTGCGTGCCGTTCGGTTCGGTGGCGGTGGCCGGTTGGGCGTCGGTGGCCGGCATCTCCGGCGTCTCCGTCGTCTCGGTCGTCTCGGTCGGCGACGTTCGCGAAACGCTAGCGGTGGACAGATCAGCCCCCGGGGCCGAAGTACCACTGCCCGAACAGGCCACCAGGACAACGACGCCGAACAACCCCAGCGTCTTGTTCAAACGCACGCTACGAACTCGGTGGCGAGGCGTCGCTGCTACATCTCGGTGGTGCACGATCACAGTCTGACCCGCCCGGAAACTATTCCCGCTTCAACGACAGCACTGCCCGGGTCGCTCGAAGCAGAGACAACCCGGGCAGTACATGGAACTTTTGATAGGGAGGGCCGCATCAGGCAGCCACCCCCTAGTGAAATCACTTGACTTCGACGGTAGCTCCGGCCTCGGCCAGCTTCGACTTGGCCGCCTCGGCGGCCTCCTTGGTGACCTTTTCGAGCACGGCCTTCGGCGCGGCATCGACCAGATCCTTGGCTTCCTTGAGGCCCAGGCTGGTCAGCTCACGCACGACCTTGATGACCTGGATCTTCTGGGCACCTGCGGCGGAGAGGATGACGTCGAACTCGTCCTGCTCTTCTTCGACTGGGGCAGCAGCGCCAGCACCCGCAGCAGCGACAGCTACCGGAGCTGCGGCGGTGACGCCGAACTTCTCTTCGAACGCGTCGAGCAGTTCCTTCAGCTCGATGACGGTCAGGTTGGCGATGGCGTCGAGGATCTCGTCCTTGGTGATTGCCATGATGGTTTCTCCCTTACGAATTGTTGACTACGAATTGTTGACTACGAATTGTTGATGCAGCTGACCCGGGACGGTGTCAGGCCGCTTCCTTTTGATCGATGAGCGCCTTGAGGCCATAGGCCAGATTACGCGGCAACGCCTGCAGTAGGCCGGCTGTCTTGACGAGCGGGGCCTGCAATGCGCCTGCGAACTGAGCGAGGAGAACCTCACGGCTCGGCAGTTCGGCGAGGGACTCGATATCGATGGCTCGCAATGCCTTGCCGGCCATCACGCCGCCCTTCAGGACGAGCAGCGGGGTGGCCTTCGATGCGTCTCGCAATGCCTTGGCCACCGCGGCTGGATCTCCGCTGACGAATGTGATGGCAGTAGGACCGCTGAGCAATTCGCTCAGCGACGCAACGCCTGCACGCTCGGCGGCAAAACGGGCCAGGGTGTTCTTGTACACCTTGAACTCGCCTCCGCCGGCGCGAAGCTGGCGACGCAGTGCTGCCAGCTGGCCAACGCTGAGACCGCGATATTCCGCCACGAAGACCGCATCGGCGGCCTCCAGCTTGGCCGTGATCTCATCGACCACGGCAACCTTTTCGACTCTTGGATTGTCGGTTGTCATTTTCCTGTACACCTCCTCTCGGGGGGTGACGTAGCTCTCGCTACGACTTGGGGTGCCCGCGTGAGCGAACACCCCGAGGAGCAAGAGTTCCGTAAGGAACACGAACCACTCGGAAAGCATTCACCTCGGCTGGTGGGGCGAACCCATTGACCCGTGAGGGACCAGCGGTCTGCGGCGAGCGACCGTATTTCGATTGAACCTACAGGCTACCGCCTACCGGTGGCTGATCGTCAGCCCGTGGGCAGTTCGGGGCGAAGGCGACTCGGGTCGACCTTCACGCCGGGTCCCATGGTCGAACAGACAGTGATCTTGCGCAGGTAGCGACCTTTCGCTGCAGCTGGCTTGGCGCGCTGGAGTTCGTCGATCACGGCACGGAAGTTGGCTTCGAGCGCTTCTGGTTCGAAGCTGACTTTGCCGAGCGGTACATGCACATTGCCGTACCGGTCGGTGCGGTATTCGACCTTGCCACCCTTGAACTCGGCAACAGCGCGGGCGACGTCGTGGGTGACGGTGCCGGTCTTCGGGTTCGGCATCAAACCACGGGGCCCCAACACGCGACCAAGACGACCGACGAGCGGCATCAGGTCGGGCGTGGCGATGGCCACGTCGAAGTTCATGTTGCCCTTTTCGATTTCGGCGGCGAGATCTTCGGCACCAACGAACTCGGCACCCGCTGCTCGGGCTGCTTCGGCCGCTTCGCCGGAGGCGAACACGGCGACGCGGACATCCTTACCGGTACCGCTCGGCAAGGCCACCGTGCCACGGACCATCTGCTCGGCCTTGCGCGGGTCGACGCCTAGCCGCATCGCAATCTCAACGGTCTCGTCGAACTTTGCGTTGGCCATGCTCTTCACCTTGGCCAGGGCCTCGGTTGGCGTGAACTGTGCATCACGGTCGAACTTTTTGACCGCATCGGAATACTTTTTACCGGACATTGCTGTCTCCCTCGGGTTGACGTCGGCCGGGCGAGGTGGTCCCAGTCCAAACGTGGTGGTGTGATGTAGCGGTGTGATGTAGTGGTGTGATGTAGTGGTGTGATGTGGTGGTGTGATGTAGCGGTGTGATGTAGCGGTGTGATGTAGCGGTGTGATGTAGCGGTGGCTGATCAGCCGACTTTGAGGCCCATCGAACGGGCGGTGCCGCGCACCTGCTGCTTGGCAGCTTCCAGGTCGTACGCGTTGAGGTCGGGCATCTTGATCTTGGCGACCTCTTCGATGTCGCTCTCGGTGACCGAGCCAACCACCGTCTTACCAGGGGTCGCGGACCCCTTCGGCAGACCGGCCTTCTGACGCAACAGCACCGGGGTCGGTGGGGTCTTCAAAATGAACGTGAACGTACGGTCTTCGAAGATCGTGATCTCAACCGGGATGATGGTGCCGACCTGCGACTCGGTAGCAGCGTTGTACTGCTTCACGAAGTCCATGATGCCGATGCCGTGCGGCCCGAGCGCAGTACCGACGGGCGGTGCTGGGGTGGCCTTACCGGCCGGGATCTGGATCTTGACGATCGCAGTGACTCTCTTTTTTGCCATGACTGGTTCCTTACCTGTGGATCGCCGTCGCTGCGCTTACAGCTTCGAGACTTGACTGAAGTCCATCTCCACCAAGGTCTCGCGACCAAAGATGTTGACGAGCACCTTGAGCTTCATGTGGTCGGCGTTGATCTCGGCGATCGTGCCGGCAAAGTCCGCGAACGGACCTTCCTTGACACGGACGCTTTCGCCAACGTCGTAGTCGAACTTCGGCTTCTTGCGAGCGGGCAGGCCACCCGTGCCGTCGCCCTTTGCGGCGAGGAACGTCTGCACCTCGCGGCGCGATAGCGGCGTCGGCTTCTGACCGTGGCGGCTCTGGCCGACGAATCCGGTGACACCTGGGGTGTTACGGACGCAATACCAGCTCTCGTCGTCCATTTGACAGCGCACGAGGATGTAGCCGGGGAAGACCTTCTTCTGGACGGTCTGCTTGCGACCGTTTTTGTACTCTTCGACCTCTTCCATGGGGATGACCATCTCGTAGATGCGATCCTCCATGTTCATCGACTGGATCCGCGCGCCGAGGTTGGCCGTGACCTTCTTTTCATACCCGGACTGGGTATGGACGACGTACCACGCCCCAGGTTTGGTCCAGGGATCGTCGACGATCGGGGCTTCCTCGTCGGGCTCCGTCTCTTCACCTTCAGCATCCGCGCTGAGGTCGAACGTCACGTCGACCGTGTCGTCGGTACCCAGTTCTTCGGCGTCCAGTGCTTCGGCGTCCAGTGCTTGTGTTTCCTGCATCGTGGTCTCGTCGTTCATGTCAGTCGTTCATCTCAGTCGTACAACCATCCGGAGAGAACTCCGAAGAGGGAATCGAGCCCGCCAACAAAGGCGGTGTAGATGACCACCGTGACGAGCACGATGATCGAGAATCGGCGGACCTCTGGCCATTTCGGCCACGCCACCTTGCGCATTTCATCGCGGACCTCGCGCATGTACTGCGCTGGGGTGACATGCTCCTCGGAGGGACGTCGGGCTGGTGCCGGGGCGCGCGTTGGCTGCCCCTGGTCGTTCAGGTCGCCGCTTTTCTTCAGTGAACGCTTCTGCTCACGGTTGAGGTCATCGAGTGACATGTACGGTGTCGCCTTTCCGGCGGTCCGGTGGGATCTGGGCAGGGCAGGAGGGACTCGAACCCCCGACCGTCGGTTTTGGAGACCGATGCTCTACCAACTGAGCTACTGCCCTCTGTGGGGCCAGCCAACGCTACCAGCCAGCCCCGAGGGTGCCTCCGATGTGGCCAAGGAGAGCTTCAAAAGCGCTCCCCAACCACAAGGGTGATCTACCGGGTTTCCTTGTGCGTCGTGTGTCGACGGTCATGTGAACAGTACTTCTTCATCTCGAGGCGTTCACGGTCGTTGACCTTGGACTTCATCGTGATGTAGTTGCGGCGCTTGCACTCTGTGCACTCGAGGGTGATCTTCACCCGCTTGTCGTTCCTAGCCATATCAGGTTCTCCGTCTGGTCACTTGATGATCTTGGTGACGCGGCCGGCGCCAACGGTACGGCCACCTTCACGAATGGCGAAACGCAAACCCTCATCCATCGCGATCGGCTTACCCAACTCCACCGTGATCGCCACATTGTCACCCGGCATCACCATCTCCGTACCCTCCGGCAACTGAATCGTCCCAGTCACATCAGTCGTACGGAAAAAGAACTGCGGCCGATAATTATTGAAAAACGGCTTATGACGCCCACCCTCACCAGACGTCAACACATACACCTGACCCTCAAAATTGGTATGCGGCGTAATACTCCCCGGCTTACACAACACCTGCCCACGCTCAACATCTTCCTTCTTCGTACCACGCAACAACGCACCAACATTATCCCCAGCCTGACCCTCATCAAGAATCTTCCGGAACATCTCCACACCAGTACAAACCGACTTCTGCGTAGTCCGCAAACCAACGATCTCCACCTCATCACCAGTATGAACACGACCCTGCTCGATCTTGCCCGTCACCACCGTCCCACGACCAGTAATCGTGAACACATCCTCAATCGGCATCAAAAACGGCTTATCCAACTCACGAACCGGCTGCGGCACCGACTCATCACACGCCGCCATCAACTCCATGATCTTCTCCTGCCAAACAGGATCACCCTCCAACGCCTTCAACGCCGACACCCGAACCACCGGAGCATCATCACCCGGGAACTCATACTCGCTCAACAACTCGCGAACCTCAAGCTCAACCAGCTCCAACAACTCCTCATCATCAACCATGTCAGCCTTATTCAACGCCACCACAATATACGGAACACCAACCTGACGAGCCAACAACACATGCTCACGCGTCTGCGGCATCGGACCATCCGTCGCCGCAACCACCAAAATCGCGCCATCAACCTGCGCCGCACCCGTAATCATATTCTTAATATAATCCGCATGACCCGGCATATCCACATGCGCATAATGCCGATTCAACGTCTCATACTCAATATGCGCAATCGAGATCGTAATACCCCGAGCCTTCTCCTCAGGAGCCTTATCAATCTGATCAAACGGCGTATACTTCGCCAACCCCTTCTCCGACAACGTCTTAGAAATCGCCGCCGTCAACGTCGTCTTACCATGGTCAATATGACCCATCGTACCAATATTCACATGCGGCTTCGTCCGCTCGAACTTCGCCTTGCTCAT
>JANYDH010000196.1 GCA_025359865.1 Actinomycetes bacterium
GTGAGATGTCGCTGAGCGACATCTCACGACCAAAGCTGGTGGTCAGGGATTCCAGAGTGCGAGGCCGCCCAAGATGCCGGCGTTGGGGTCGATGATCGTTGCATTGGCTGGCAACTCACCGGTGAGGCGACATGCGTTGCCGCCGCCGATGTAGATCTTGTCGGGGAACAACAGTGCCTGCAACGTGTCGATCGTGCGCCGAGCCCGTCGGTTCCAGGTGCGGTTGCCGACCTTCTTGCGCGCCGCATCGCCGAGCTCGTCGTTGTAGGTGCGCCCATGCCGCAACGGATGGTGGGCGAGTTCCAAACGAGGACCGAGCACGCCATCGGAAAAGACCGCGACCCCGACTCCGGTACCCAGCGTGATCACCAGCTCGACACCCGTTCCCGAGATCACCTCGAGCCCCTGCAGATCGGCATCGTTGATCACGCGTACCTTCTTGCCCAGCGCAGTTTGTAGCGCTGCGGCGAGATCGAACTGGTCCCAAGCCGCGACCAACTCAGGGTCGACGGGCGAGCCGGGACCCTTCGTGGTGACGAAGTGGGGCGCCGAGAGGATTCGCCCGTGACGCACGACACCAGGAAACCCGACAGAGATGCGATCCCATCGGGGCAGGGGCCGCACCAATTCCGAAAGGTGCTGCACCAACGCACCGGGCGGGCACGGGTAGGTGGTTTCGATCCGTACACGCTCCGCGAGCATCTCCCCCGAACGGTCGAGTACCGACGCTTTGAGCCCGGTGCCACCGATGTCAATGGACAACGTGACCGGACGCGAAACCGCAACACGAGGAGTAGCCATGGACCGCAGTATCGCGCGCCTACAGCCACGCGTGACCGAATCGAATCGGTTTCGTTCATGGGGGCACCTAGTTCGCGCCATGATGGGGGAATGCTCGCGATCACCGTGGTTCCAGGACAGGCCGACACCGCTGATCTCATCGAGATCGATGAGCCCCCGTTGGACGATGGCCCGATACTCGTGCAGACGATGTCGATCGGGGTGTGCGGCACCGATCTCGAGATCGTTGACGGCGACTATGGCACAGCTCCGGCCGGCGCCGACCGACTGGTGATCGGCCACGAGTCCCTCGGCCGAGTACTCGAAGTACCCGACGGGTGCGGCTTCGCTGCAGGCGACCTGGTAGTCGGCATCGTTCGGCGGCCCGACGAGCTGCCATGCTCGAACTGCGCCGTCGGTGAATGGGACATGTGCCGCACCGGCGACTACACCGAGCGTGGCATCAAGGGACGCCACGGCTACGCAAGCGAGCGGTACCGCATTCGCCCCGACTATGCCGTCAAGATCGACAGTCGGTTACATCACGTCGGAGTACTGCTCGAACCGACGAGTGTGGTGACCAAAGCGTGGGAACATGTCGAAGCGATAGGACGAAGAGCGAGGTGGGAACCGCAGGTGGTCATGATCACCGGTGCCGGTCCGATCGGGCTACTCGCCGCGCTCCTCGGTCGCCAGCGCGGCCTCGACGTGCATGTGTTCGATCGCGTGACCGATGGGCCGAAGCCCGACTTGGTGACCGAGCTCGGAGCGACGTATCACATCGATGACATCGGCGACTTCGTACACCGAGCCGACGTCGTCATCGAGTGCACTGGCGTCGCCTCCGTGGTGCTCGATGTGCTGGGTGGGACTGCCCCCGACGGCATCGTCTGTCTGACGGGGGTGTCGACTGGCGGACGTCCGCTCCCGCTCGATGTCGGGACGGCGAACCGGTCGATCGTCCTCGGTAACGAGGTGGTCTTCGGCAGCGTCAATGCGAATCGCCGCCACTACGAGGCCGGTGCGGTTGCATTGGCCAACGCCGACATCACCTGGCTCGAGCGGATGATCACCCGGCGGGTGCCATTTCGCGATTGGCGCGAGGCGCTCACCCGCCGACCTGACGACGTCAAGCCGATCATCGAGTTCGCGAGCTGACGGCGACGGCGATGGCGATGTCAGCGCGGACAACAGCAGAAGGCGAACGACTGGCCACCAGTTCGGAGGCGGCCTCCGGGCCATGGAAGCAGTGGGGGGCATACCTCAGCGAACGGGCATGGGGAACTGTGCGCGAGGACTACAGCGCCGATGGCGACGCGTGGGCCTCGTTCCCGCATGATCACGCCCGCTCGAAGGCATACCGCTGGAACGAGGACGGAATGGCGGGCATTTGCGACATCCGCCAGAAACTGTGCCTAGCCCTTGCCCTATGGAACGGGCGCGACCCGATCTTGAAGGAGCGAATGTTCGGGCTCAACGGCCACGAAGGCAACCACGGCGAAGACGTGAAGGAGTACTGGTGGTACACCGACGCCACGCCGACGCATTCCTGGTTGTCCTGGCGCTACCACTATCCGCAGCAGGCGTTTCCGTATGACGACCTGATCGGCGAGAACGCTCGTCGGTCCCGGTTCGATCCCGAGTACGAACTGCTCGACACGGGAATCTTCGACGACGACCGATACTGGACCGTCACGGTGGACTATGCCAAGGGTGGCCCTGACGATGTGTGCATGCGCATCACGGTGCTCAACAACGGACCCGACACCGAGACCATTCATGTGCTGCCAACGTTGTGGTTCCGCAACACCTGGTCATGGGGTGGCCCACGCGCGAAGGCGTCGATGCGCCTCGAGGGCCACGACATCGTCACCGGTCACGACACGTTGACGCCGATGCGTGCCAGCATCTCCCCCGACGCGGCGTGGTTGGTGTGCGACAACGAGACCAACACCGTTCGATTTGGCGGCGCGCCGTCGAGCACGCGACACTTTCCCAAGGATGGCATCAACGACCACGTAGTCCACGGAGCGGCCACCGTCAACCCCGAACAGGTCGGTACCAAGGCGGCCGCGCATCACGTACTCACCGTCGAACCCGGGCAATCGGCCGAAGTCCGCCTGCGTCTGCAACGTAGCGATGTTCACCCGGGCGGATTGGCCGCAGAGTTCGAGACCATCATGGCGATGCGCCGGCGTGAGGCCGACGAGTTCTATGCAGCGCTCACTCCTGCGGCCGCGAGCCTCGACGAAGCGTTGGTCTTGCGTCAGGCTGCTGCCGGAATGATCTGGGGGCAACAGTTCTTCCACTCGAACGTCGAGAAGTGGCTCGACGGCGACCCTGGCCAACCGCCTCCTCCTGCCGGACGAAGCGACATCCGCAACGGTCACTGGCGTCATTTCGACGCGCACGATGTGATGTCGATGCCCGACCCGTGGGAGTTCCCCTGGTTCGCCTCATGGGATCTGGCGATCCAGTGCGTCGCCATTGCGCACCTCGACCCATCGTTTTCGAAGCATCAACTAGTGCTGTTGTGTCGTGAATGGTTCATGCATCCCGGTGGTCAGATCCCCGCCTATGAATGGTCGTACAGCGACGTCAATCCGCCGGTCCACGCATGGGCTGCACTGCGCGTGTTCGAACTCGATGGAGGTACCGACTTCGCGTTCCTGGCGCGGATCTTCCACAAGTTGCTGATCAACTTCACCTGGTGGGTCAACCGCACCGATGCCGATGGCAACAATGTGTTCGAGGGCGGATTCCTCGGGCTCGACAACATCGGGCCGTTCAATAGATCTGGCCCGGTTCCCGTGGACGGCGTGCTCGAACAGTCCGATGCCACGGCGTGGATGGCGATGTACTGCATCAACATGCTGTCGATGGCCCTCACGCTCTCGCGCCATGATCCGAGCTACGAAGACGTCGCCACCAAGTTCATCGAACACTTTGCGTACATCTCCACGGCGATGAATGACATCGGCATGTGGGATGAGGTCGACGGCTTCTACTACGACATCGTCCGTGCCCCGGGTGGTGAGGTACAACCACTGCGGGTGCGATCGATCGTCGGGCTGATCCCGCTGTTCGCCTCTGCTTCCATCACCGCTGAGACGTTTCTGGCACTCCCCGATTTTGCACGTCGCGTCGACTGGTTCATCGCCCACCAACCGGGCTACAGCGCATCCATCGGGCACCTCGAATCTGCCCGCCGCGCAGTGGGCGCTCCGCTGTTGCTCTCGGTCGTCAGCCCGGAACGGTTGCGGCGAATCATGGCAAAAGCCGCCGATCCCGATGAGTTCCTCTCACCCCACGGACTGCGCGCGTTGTCGCGCTATCACCGAGAGAATCCGTTCACACTTCTCCTTGGTGACGATGAGGCTCGAGTTGATTACGAACCGGGCGAGTCGACGAGCGGCTTGTTCGGCGGCAACTCCAACTGGCGGGGTCCCGTGTGGATCCCGTTCAATGCCTTTGCTGTCGAAGCGTTCCAGCGCTTCGGAACACACCTCGGCGAAAGCCTCACCGTGACATATCCCAACGATGAGCACGGACGACCGCACACAATGCTCGAAATTGCCGACGACATGCGAATGCGACTGATCTCGATCTTCTTGGACGATGCCGACCATCGCAGGCCGGTGTTCGGCGACTACGAACGGATGCAGCGCGACCCGGCGTGGCACGACCTGATCCTGTTTCACGAGTACTTCCATGGAGACACCGGCGCCGGTCTCGGGGCATCGCATCAGACGGGATGGACCGGTCTCGTGATCGATCTGATCATCAGCCACCACACGCGCTGAGGTTTCGACAACCACTCCACACCTCAGGTACACGCGACGTGTATAATCGGTGTATGAGTAGAACTCGGACCAACATCGAGATCGAGGACCGGTACATCGAGGCAGTCATGGATCGATTCGGGGTTCACACGAAGACCGAGGCGGTCGATCTCGCTCTGCGCCACCTCGCTGGTCAGCCGATGAGCCGTGAGGAGGCGTTGGCCATGCGTGGCGGCCACGCCATCGACGAGGTCCCCGCGGACTCCGGGCCCTGGGTAGATGCGTGATCCTGGTTGATACCTCAGCATGGGTCGAGTTCGATCGTGCGACCGGAAGTCGACTCGACATCCGATTGACCGAACTGATCGCGACCACCGACGAGGTCGCAGTGACTGAGCCGGTGATCATGGAGGTCCTTGCCGGAGCCCGCGATGATCAACGAGAACACGACCTTCGGCGGCTCCTGCAACGGTTCCCGCTGCTGCGCTTCGATGCGGCGATCGACTTCGAGGCTGCGACACGTGTCTATCGAACGTGCCGGCGCTCCGGTGTCACCCCGCGCGGCATGGTCGATTGCATGGTCGCCGCGGTTACGTTGCGCCACGGTGCCAGCCTGCTGGCCAACGACGCAGACCTCGACCGCGTCGCCGAGGTCATGGGGATCCGGATCCACCCCTATTGAATCGCTTCCAGCCTGCGTCGGCGGCCAGCACTGCCGGCGCCGCCAACAGCGCAACGAACCCTCCCGCTAACCCGGGCCACGTCTGACCGAGCAGGCGGGCGACCGGACCGACACCCAAGAACGCGAGCAGTAGTAGCACCTCGGCGAGCGCCGCAGCGACGAGCGCCCGATTCATCGGCGCGGCGATCCTCCATGCCGGAGTAGTGCTGCTCCGGCAGGCGAACGCGTTCGCCAATTGGCCGACCACCACGGCGGCGAAGGCTGCGCCGGACGCAACGACCAGCGTGGCCGTGTCGGGTACGGCGTCACCCGGTCGCCACCCATGTGCCACCCAGACTGCGAAGAACGCCATCATCTCCATCAGCGCCTCCGTCGGGCCGAGCACACCGAAGGCCCGAATGGCTACCATACGATTCAGGAGATGGCCGCTGGCGACGCGCTGAACCTGACGGTGTGGTGGCTCGATCCCAAGGGCCAGCGCTGGAAGCAGATCAGTGCCGATGTCCAGGCTCAGGACCTGGAGCACACCGATCGCGAGCGGAATCCTCCCCCCTGACAACGCCCAGACGACGAACGGAGTCAGCTCGGCAACGTTGTCTGTGAGGTGATAGGTGAGGAACCGGCGGATGTTGCCGTACACCGTTCGACCCTGCTCGATCGCCATGACAATGGTCGAGAAGTTGTCGTCGAGCAGCACCACGTCTGCGGCTTCTCGTGCCACGTCGGTGCCGCCGCGACCCATCGCCACACCAACGTCTGCTGCAGTGAGCGCTGGGCCGTCATTGACCCCATCACCGGTCATCGCGACCACGTGTCCGCGCTTCTGCAAGGCCTGAGCGATGCGCAGCTTCTGCTCCGGGGTCACACGTGAGATCACGAGACCATCACGGTCGATGAGCTCACCCAACGCGTCGACATCGTCGGGCAGGTCGTCGCCCGACACGACGTCCTCACGGCCAGACGACAAGCCGATCTTGCGGGCAATCGCCTCGGCCGTCGTCGGATGGTCTCCGGTGAGCATGATCACGGCAACGCCAAGTTCGCGGCAGCGTGCGATTGCCTCGCTGACACCTGCTCGCGGCGGGTCTTCGAAGGCGAGCAAGCCGACCAGTCGCATGTCGCGCTCCAACCTGGCTTCCAGTTCCAGCTCGACCTCACCACCGGTGGGATGCGCCACCGACTCGGCAACCTCGTCTGGATGCAGGGGGCGTACCGCCACCGCCAGCATTCGCAGCCCTTGCGACGCCAGGCGCTCTGCTTGGCGCCGGGCAACAGTCATATCGCCGCCACATACCGCGAGTACGGCTTCGGGCGCGCCTTTGGTATACAGCAGCGTGGTGTCGCCGAGGCGCACCACGGTAGACATCCGCCGGCGATGAGCGTCGAACGAGAACTCCCGCAGCGAAACGGTCTCCTCGACCTCACCACAGCGATGAGCGAACGCGTCGATCGCTGCCTCCATCGGATCACCGACCGGACGCCAGCCATCGTGATCCAAGGTGATCCTGCCTTCCGAGCACGCTCTCGCTGCGACCGCCAGATCGTGGACGGCGGCTCGGGCACCAGCCTGCAGGGTTACCGCACCAGTCGGCTCATACCGGTTGCCATGGATCGTTGCGCCGCCCCGATCGGTCCAGACCTCGACTACTGACATCTCGTTGCGGGTGAGGGTGCCCGTCTTGTCCGAGCAGATCACCGTGGTCGACCCGAGTGTTTCGACGGCGTCGAGGCGTCGAACCAGCGCATTCTGAGCGGCCATTCGTTGGCCCCCAATTGCCAACGACAACGTGATCGTAGGAAGCAGACCCTCTGGAACCAATGCAACGGTCACCCCGACTGCAAAGAGGAAGCCATCGCGGGGTGCCTGGCCGAGCAAGAGCGAGATGCCGAAGAACGCCGCACCGGTCAGTACCGCTACTGCGGCGATCCGCTTCACGACGCGATCCAACTCCAGGGCCAACGGAGTGTGCGGACGATCGCTCGAACTCGTGAGCGCCGCTATCGCAGCCAGTCTGGTGTTGGCACCTGTAGCCCGTACGATCGCCAGGCAACCACCGCCGATGACGAACGATCCAGCCGGGGCAAAGTCGCCATCGTCGAGCGAAGCGGGTACGGTTTCACCCGTGAGCATCGAGGTGTCGATGAGCAATCCGTCGGAGTGAATCATCTCGAGATCTGCGCTGACTCTGTCCCCCGACGACAACCGCACGATGTCGTCGACCACCAGTGCTGATGCATCGATCTCACGTGCGACACCGTCGCGTACGACGGTGGCACGGCGTGGGAGCAAGTCGCCCAGTGCCTCGGCGGTGTGCTCGGCGCGGGTTTGCTGAGCGAACGCAAACACACCGTTGACCATGACAACAATTGCAATCGCGACACCCAGTTGCGCCAGGCCTGCAACGAAGGCCAGCACCGCGGCGACCCAGAGCAATGCCGCGAAGAAGTGAGTGAGCTGTGCGAGCAGTTCTCTTGGCCACCACGCTCGACGTCGCGTCGAGGCAAGGATGTTCGGTCCGTCGCGCCGACGTCGCGCATCGGCCTGCGCCTCGGTGAGTCCGACGCTCTGCGGGCCGGCCGGTGGCGGCGTCGCCGTCGTAGTCGCGTCGGTGGTCTCGTTGCTCACCGCAGGTGCTCGGCCCGGCGATGCGCAGCAGGGCCGGGTTCGGCCGACGATACTTCGCCAGCACGGACGATCTCGTCGTCGATGAACCCGCCGTTGTCCTTCCCGGTCGCAACCTCGCACGCGATGGGCACCCTCGCACGCGGCAGCCCCAGCACCACAACGTCGGTGTCAACCAGATACCTCAATCGGCCAGCCAGCTCTCGGCCGGCGTCGACACGGTCGTTGAAGCTCATGTCCTGCCTCCCTGTTGGCTCCCAGCCGACCACGTTCTCGTTGCGATCTCCAGGGTCGAAGGTCACCGGATGTCCGTATCGTGCTCGACGACGGCGCATCCCACACCTCCGACCACACTGCCGTCGCCGGACTACGACCAGAGAGCCAAATCGATCACATGACCTACACCGCCAACTCGCTGTCCGCATGAACCAGCTGCGACCCACTCCCGAGTGGCGAAACTAGTCGTGTCCAACCGTCGCCTTGTGCTGTCGTTCTGCGTCATCACAGGTCTGTTTGCGGCTGGCTACGGCGTGATGTTCACGGTCCTCGATGATTTTCGAGATGCCTACGGCATCAGCGGCGCATCACTCGGACTGATCGTCGCTGTCGGGTTCTTCTCATCATTCGTCGCACAGGTGTTCTTCGGTCCGCTCGCAGATCGCGGGCACGCTCGCCGCCTCGTACTGACCGGTATGGTCGTCGAGGTGGTTGGCCTGGTGGCGATGGCTGCCGGCCGTACCGTGGTCGTGTTACTGCTGGCCCGCATCGTGATGGGGCTCGGTGCCGGCGTGGCCTCGCCGGCTGTACGCCGGATCGTCATCATGGCCGACCCTGACCACCTCGGCACCAACATCGGTCGCCTCCTGTCTGCCGACGTGGCCGGATTTGCCGTCGGCCCGGCCATCTCCGCAGTGTTGGTCGGGCCGTTTGGGATCGCGGCGCCATTTCTGGTAATCACCGTGGCCACTGCAGCGTTCATTCCGGTGATCGCCAGGGTGCCGGCAAGCATCGAGACATCGATGACGGCGACGGCCGCACTCCCCCATGATCGTCCCCACGATCAACCCGCTGCACGGTTCGCGTTCGACCTGCTACGCCAGCGCGCGTACGTCGGGGCGCTTTGCCTTGGTGCCGCCGTGTTCTTGATGATCGGCACCTTCGACGCACTCTGGGTACTGGTGCTCGACGACCTCCATACTGCCGACTGGATCGCGAACCTAGGGATCACCTTGTTCGCGCTGCCGATGATGTTCCTCGGTTCGTTCGGCGGCCGACTGGCCCAGCGCGTGGGGCCGTTCCGCACAGGCACGGTCGGCCTGCTGCTGGGAGCAATCTTCGTTTTCGCCTACGGACAGCTACCGACTGGGATCGCGATCTTCACGCTCTCGATGTTCCACGCGCTGAGCGATGGGTTGACCGTGTCCAGCACGGGAGTGGCGGTCGGCTTGGTTGCGCCACCGAACCGCCAGGCTGGAGCGCAGGGACTCCTCGGAGGCGTCCAGACCCTCGTCGGCGGGCTGGCCGCCCTGGCTGCCGGGGCGCTGTACCAGCGTTACGGTCGCAATGTTGCCTACGGCTCAGCATCCATCGCAATGCTGGTGCTCATCGTGGCCGGAGTCGTCTGTGTTGGACACTCATGGTCGACCAAGCGCGAGATCCACGATGTGCCACTGTAGGAGGATGGAATCACCACTTCGTGTCGGGCTCGTCGGCGCTGGTCCTTGGGCCGAGATGTTCACCGCACCACTCCTCGCGGCCGGGCCCGACTGCACGCTGTCGGCGGTGTGGGCGCGCCGCCCCGCTGCTGCCGCTTCGTTGGCGGCTCGCCATGGTGCAAGTGCCGCAGCTACATTCGACGAGTTGCTCGATAACTGCGATGCCGTGGCGTTCGCCGTCCCTCCCGATGTGCAGGCCGACATGGCGGCACGAGCCGCATCGGCCGGACGGGCAGTGCTGCTCGACAAGCCGATCGGCATGACCATAGACCAAGCGCAACACCTGTCTGACGCAGTCGGCCATGCTGGCGTCATCTCCCAGGTGATCCTCACCAACCGCTATCTACCGGCAATGCGTCAGTTCCTGGCCGATGCCTCAGGATTCGTCGCCCACGGCGGTCGCGCGGCGTTCTTCGGCGGCGGCTGCATGGCCGGCAACTACTTCGGAACTCCATGGCGCCTCATCCACGGCGGACTGCTCGACCTCGGGCCCCACGTACTCGATGCACTCGACGCCGCACTCGGCACGATCGTCGAGGTTCATGCAGCAGGTGATCGGCTCGGTCTCGTGGCACTCACCTGCCGCCACGAAAGCGGCATCGTCAGCCAAGCCTCGATGTCAGGAACCACCCCTGTCGAACCGAGCGGTCTCGCGATCGAACTGTACGGACGCACCGGCCGCATTGCCTTCGACGCCGCCGCCGGCGACTCCGCTGAACTCGCAGGCCAGTTCAGTTCTGCGATGACCACGATCACCGCTGAGTTCGCAACCGCCGTGCGCAGCGGACAGCCGCATCCGCTCGACGTGCATCGAGGCCTGTATCTTCAGCGCCTCATCACGATGGCCGAGGACACCCTCGGCTGATCGGTACCCGTCAGGTGAACGGTACCCGTCATGTGAACGGTACCCGTCAGGTGAACGTCACCGGCACGCTGCGCGGGCCGCGGACTTGACCGCCGGCCCATGTGACTTCGCCATGTTCGGCGAGTCTGAACTGCGGGATCCGCAGTAACCACTCCTCGATCGCGACGCGCATCTCCATTCGCGCCAGGTTGGATCCGGCACACCGGTGGATGCCAACACCGAACGCAATGTGTCGGTTGACCTCTCGGTCCAGGATCACTTCATCGGCTCGTTCGAACACGTCGGGATCACGATTGGCGCTGGCGAAGCTCAACAACACCTTGTCGCCTGCTTTCATCGGACAGCCACCGAACTCGATGTCTTTTGTGGCGATCCGAGCCATGGTGACCGGCGAATAGGCTCGAAGTAGCTCCTCGATTGCCACCGGGATCAACTCCGGCTCATCGACCAGACGTTGTCGATCGGCGGGGTGCGTGGCGAGGTGCCACAGGGCTGCCCCGATACCCGACCACGTGGTGTCGACACCTGCGATCAAGGTGAGCGCTGCGGTGCCCATGACGTGCAGATCTGGCAGCGGGGCACCGTCCACTTCCACATGGAGCAGTTCGCTGATGAGATCATCGCCAGGATTGTCGCGGCGCTCCTCCATCTGAGCGAGCAGATATCCAACGATGGCATCACGGCCTGATGCACGGCGCTGTTCGTCGTATGCAAACTCCAGCACATCGCGAACCCAGCCGGTGAACGTGTCGGCCATTTCGGCCGGCACGCCGAGCACGAGCGAAATCACCCGCGCAGGGATCTGTTGGGCGTAGTCGATCGCAGCATCGGCACCGTCTTGCCCCTGGAACCCATCGATCAGACGATTGCATAGCGCGCGGGTGATCGGCTCGTACGCGTCGACGCGTCGGTGGGAGAACCACGGCAAGAGCAGACGCCGGGCCCACGTGTGCTCGGGCGGATCGGAGTCGATCGGCGGGAGTGGGATGTCGATTCCGGGGGCTTCGTTATCGGGCACGGTGAGAACCCCGACATCGCTCGAGCTGAAATGGCCAACATCGTGTGCCACCGCGAAAACGTCGGCATACCGCGTCGGTAGCCACGACCCGCCCCACCGCTCCGAGCGCGCCACCGGGCATTCGACGCGCAGGTCATCCCACACGGGGTAGGGGTTGGCCACGTACTCGGCGTCCAAGACGTCGAAGTCCGTTGTCCAGTTCAATACCGGTGGATTGGCCACGGGAAACCTCCAGAAGTCTCGTGTTACACCGATCGTGTCACAGTTGGACCGGCAGCAACGCCCCTGACAACTCAAGCGCATCGATCTCGGCCTCGGTGAAACCCACCTCACCGACTGGCTGATTTCCGGCTTTGGTCGTGAGATGTCGCTGAGCGACATCTCACAACCAAAGAGCCAGAGAGCACGGGGTGGCAGAGTGCATGCAATGGTGACGCCCGGCATCGACCCGCTCGACTCGATTCGCGGCGCTGACGTGGGTCGCAGTGGGCGTGGTGGGCTGGTCGGGTTGGCCATCGATAGCACGGCCGGGTTCGCCGTGGTGTTGCCGGCCACCGAAACGACCAGCGGATCAACCATCACCGGCCCGATCGACGACCTGGCGGAGGCCCTCGCTCAGCTCGACGACGCCCTCGCGCCGCGTTGGGTGTGGTGGTCGATCGACACCGCCGCCGCATTGGTCCACGCCGGGATCACGTTGACAACCTGCTGGGATGTCGCCACAGTCCAACGTTTGATCACGGGCGGATGGCGTGCCGATCCAGCACGGGTATGGGCTCAGCTGCACGGTCTGGCGACCGAGATGATCCCCACCGCGGGGCGGATCGACCTCTTCACTCCGGCTGTGACGGGGGGCGATCTGGAGGAACCGGTGCGCCCCGACGGACACCTCACACCACAATGGCTGGCAGACGACTGGTCGTGGACCCCCACCCGGCTTGGTCGGTGGGCGGCGCTGGCCGTCGAAGCTGCCTCATTGCAGATCGTCGCTCTCAATGCCCTTGCTGAACGGCCAATGGCACCGACGACTGCTCGGTCGGAATCTGCCGCGGAACTCCTGTGCGCCGAACTGCGAAAGGAGGGCCTGCCGATGAACCGGGCCGCCGCCGAACAGATCATCGCCGAGTTCATCGGTGCTCGACCGAGGTCAGATGGAGAGGCCGAGCGACAACGAACTCTCCGAGATGCCGACGTGCTGCGTCATGGCCCGATCGGCCAGTTCGACCTTCGCAATCCCAGTCAGGTGAAGTCGCTCCTACGCAGCGTTGGCGTGGAGGTTCCCGATACGCGGGCATGGCGGTTGGAAGCGCTGCATGATCCGCACCCGTTGGTCATCGCACTCCTGGCCTGGCGGCGAGCTGAGCGCGTAGCCACGACCTTCGGTTACGACTGGCTAGACGAACATCTCGGCACCGACGGCCGGTTGCGCGGCACGTGGTCGGGCTGTGATGGTGCCGCAGGCCGAATGACCGCCACTGCAGGGCTCCACAACATGCCTACGCACATGCGTCCCGCGGTGATCGCGGAGCCGGGATTCGTGTTCGTTCGTGCCGACCTCGGCCAGATCGAGCCACGGGTACTTGCGGCAGTGTCAGGAGATACGGCGCTTGCTCGGGCTGCTGCCGAAGACGACATGTACGCCCCGGTCTCCACCCAGCTCGGCGTCGACCGGGCGACAGCAAAGGTGGCTGTGCTGGGCGCGATGTACGGCCAAACCTCCGGCCACGGCGCGCAGGCCCTGCGCGGGCTCGAATCGTCGTATCCGGTGGCGATGTCGTACTTGGCCGATGCCGATCTCGCCGGGCAGGCCGGTCGCGATCTACGCACCTACGGCGGCCGCTTGGTACGTATGGACCTCACGCAGGCTGCGGGTCTGGACGACCGCGGCACTCGCAGCAGGGCCGCGGCGAGGGGGCGTTACGGTCGTAACGCCCTCGTGCAGGGTGCAGCTGCGGAACTCTTCAAGATGTGGGCCGTGATCGTTCGAACGCGGGCCGCACCGTTCGGTGGTCGGATCGTGCTGTGCCTCCACGATGAACTGCTGGTACACGTACCCGCCGAGCACGGCGGCCAGGTAGCGGATTTGCTCGATACCTGCCTGGCCGAAGCTGCCCATCGATGGGCCGGCGGACGAGCCAACGGTGTCCGGTTCATCGCCGATATCGCAGTGATCCGGCGCTGGTCGGATGCCAAGCCCTGACGAGCAGTAGGCCTACGCCTCTTGAGCTGCCAGACTTGTTGGGCGCGGCCGAACGGGCAGTCACGCGACACCGAAGGGGGGGACGACATGTGGCTGTCATGGGAAGTGGCCTCGCAGGCCGCACTTGTCATCCTCATCGTCGTCATGGTCGCCGACCTGACGGTGCCGGCAAACGGGGACCGGAGTCTGCTGGGGTTGGTCACCATTGCCGAGGAGACCGCCCGGGTTCTGGTGCTGTACTCCTTGTGGCAGTTCTCGCGTGCAAAGGCGATCACCAAGGTCGCCGGGGCGATGGAAAACGGCCGGTGGCTGTGGCGTCTCGAGCAGTCACTGCATCTGCCGAGTGAGCTCGCGCTGCAACAGGCCTTCTTCAGCCATCGGCTCGTGATGCAGTTCTTGAACATCTACTACGCCACGATGCACGTCCCGGTGATGGGCGGCGTTCTGGTGTGGTTGTTCTGGCGCTACCGCGACCGCTATGTGACCGTGCGTAACGTTTTGGCGATGACTATCGCTGGATGCGTCACCATCCAGTTGATCCCCTTGGCCCCACCCCGGCTACTGCCGGATCTGGGTTTCGTCGACGCCGGCCTTGCCTACGGGCAATCGGTCTATGGCACGGGCGGCAGCGGTATCTCGAATCAGCTCGCCGCCATGCCATCTCAGCACTATGCCTGGTCGTTCCTTGCGGCCATAGCGATCATCCAGATCAGCCGTAGTCGGTGGCGGTGGCTCGCCTTGCTGCATCCGATGCTCACCGCGCTCGCGGTCACCGTGACCGCCAACCATTGGTGGCTCGACGGTGTGGTCGCGGCGATGGTGATGGGCGTCGCGGCCGGTATCCAGTTCGGCGCGGTGGCCATCGCAGCCCGATTCCGAAGTACCACATCGTGGCCGCCTGTGATACCCCTGTCGACGGCGATGACGTCTGATGTGTGAATGTGTGTGATGACTTCTGTATCCCGTCTGTCCCGACGTGAATTCTTGGCCGCCTCCGCAACGATCACACTTGCCGCGGCCGCCGGAGCAGGTTGCGGTAGTGACACCGGCTCCGGCTCCGGCTCCGCCATCACGGCGCCGCCTATCAGCACCAGGACCACGACGACCAGCCCGGCCACGACCAGCCCGGTGACGACCAGCACCTCAACGACCAGCACCACGACCACCAGCCCGGCGACGACCATTCCGGCAACGACCAGCACGGTGCCGACCAGGTCGTTGACTGACATCGACCATGTGGTCATCCTCTTCCAGGAGAACCGGTCCTTCGATCACTACTTCGGTACCCGTCAAGGCGTTCGTGGTTTCGGCGACACATCGGTGTTGATGAACAGCGCCGGCCGTCCGATCTGGTATCAGGACGATCCCACCAACCCCGACGGCTATCTGTTGCCGTACCGGCTGGATACCGCAACCACGTCCGGCGCGTGCGGACCCGATCCCGGTCACTACTGGGAACAGCAGCACGCGGCCTGGAACGGCGGCAAGCTCGACGGTTTCGCTACGTCTACCGGCCCGGCGGCGCTGGGCTACTTCACCCGTTCCGACCTGTCCTACTACTCCGCTCTTGCCGATCAGTTCACCCTGTGCGATCAGTACTTCTGCTCGGTGCTCGGCCCAACGACGCCCAACCGCCTGTACACCATGAGCGCCACCATCGACCCGGGTGGCACCGGCGGCGGACCGGTCACCACCAACGCGGTCGGGCCGTTCACATGGACCACCTATCCGGAACGACTACAGCAGGCCGGCATCAGTTGGCGGATCTATCACGAGGCCGACGACTTCGACGACAACCCGTTGAAGTTCTTTGCTGCGTTCCAGAACCTACCCGAGTCGGATCCGCTGTTCGACGCCGCGATGCGCAACCGGACCGCCGATGAGTTCATCAACGATGCTCGCGATGGCAACCTGCCACAGGTCAGCTGGATCGTCGCACCCACGGCGAAGTCCGAGCACCCACCTTTCCCGCCCGCCGTCGGTGAAGATGTCACGTCGAAGATACTCGCCGCGCTGATGAGCAACGCTGAGTTGTGGGCCAAGACCCTGTTCATCTTGAGCTACGACGAGAACGGTGGCTTCTTCGACCATGTCCCTCCCCCGGTCCCGCCACCGGGCACAGCCGGGGAATACGTCGGCGACGAACCGATCGGGTTGGGCTTCAGGGTTCCGACGATCATCGTCTCACCATGGAGCAGGGGCGGCAGAGTCAACAGCGAGGTCTTCGACCACACCTCCACGCTGCGGCTACTCGAACAGCGATTCGGCGTAGAGGTGCCGAACCTCACGGCGTGGAGACGCTCAACCTGCGGCGATCTCACGAGCACCCTCGACTTCACGACCTACGATCCGACCTTGCCCACGTTCGCCGACACCGCACTCGCGGCGACCCGGTCGACTCAGGGCTGCAGTTTGCCGCCGGCAGTACCACCCAGCCGACAGGTACTCCCCACACCCGAGACGTGACCAAACCAGCCGTCCATCGCGCACAGCGTTTGGTAGGTCGAGCCCCCTGGAGGGGGCCGTACCTACCAAACGCAACGTGAGTTGAGCGAATGCCTGCGGATAGCGGCCCAGGAGAGCGTCGGCGCTACGGAATCAGCAGGTCTCGGGCCTGGGCGACGAGATAGATCGAGCCGGTGACGACGATCTGATCGTGCGGGCCTGCCGTGGCGAGCGCTACCGATACCGCATCGGCCACCGACGGGGTGGCGGTCGCATCGCATCCGAGCACCCGCGCCGCGATGGCCAACTCACTTGCGTCGCGGGCACGCGGCGTCGGTGGGGTACACGTGATGACCGTGTCGAACTCAGTGGCCGCGAGCGCATTCAGCATCGCCGCCGGATCGCGGCCGGCCAGCAGCCCGACAATGAGCGTTCGCCGCCCGGCACACGGCAAGTCGGTCGACAACGCCCGGGCGAGCGCAGCTGCGGCATCAGGATTATGCGCACCATCGAGCACCACCATCGGGTGCTCGCGTACGACTTCGAGCCTGGCCGGCATCTCGACCGCCGCCAATCCAGCCTCGACACATTCGGGGCGAAGGGGGTGTCCGAGAAACGCTACGGCAGCTGCGACGGCCAGCGCCGCGTTGGCTCCCTGGTGCTCACCGCGCAGGGGAACCCGCAAGTACTCGAAGCGTTGCACCGGTGTACGGACCGACAGCAACCTGCCGCCTGGCGCCGCGTCGTTCGCATGGATCACGATGTCGGTGCCGAGCGCCCATACCTGTGCCGGTCGCTGATCGATGAACACCTGATGATGACGCGCCTCGATCGATCCAAGGATCAGATGCGCTCCAGGCTTGACGATGCCGGCCTTTTCGGAGGCGATCCGCTGTTGCCAGTCACCCTCACCGCTGGTGTGGTCGAAACCGATGTTCGTCACAACAGCAACCTTGGCGTCGACGACGTTGGTGGCATCGAACCTGCCGAGTACGCCGACCTCGATCACGGCGACATCCACGCGTTGCGCAGCGAACCACATGAATGCCGCCGCGGTGAGCGCCTCGAACGGCATCAGACGATCCCCGAGACGTTCCTCTGCATCTGCCACGGTAGCGAGCAGTTCGGCAAAGTTGGCGTCGTCGATATCCAGGTCATCCACGCGCAACCGCTCGTTGTAGCGGGCCAGGTGCGGGCTCGAGTATGTCCCCACCTTCAGGCCTTCAGCCATCAGCAACCGGGTGATCATCCGCGAGGTAGAACCCTTGCCGTTCGTACCGGTGATGTGGATCACCGGCGATGCATGTTGCGGCTGACCGAGCAGTGCCATCAGTCGCTGCATGCGGTCGAGCGAGAGAAGGAGATCGCCGGTACGTCCCGATCTGGCCGCCCATCCGCCGTAGTCGATGTGTCCCTCGACATACGCGATGGCCCCGGCGATGGCCTCCGCAATGGTCATGTTCGGTCGGCTCGACGCCGGCCCGGGCGCCGCCGACGGCTGGTTCACCGGACGGTGTCCCCGCGACTCTGCACGTGTTGGAACCCGAAGCGGCCCTTGATGCACAGGTTGCCGGAGGTGAGGGAACGATCGAACGGCGACGTGACCTTGACGATGGTGTTGTCTTGAGTGTGGAGCGTGAGGTTGCAACCGACGCCGCAATACGGGCACACGGTGTCGGTTTGTTGCTGGACACTCTCGTCCCAGGTGCCAGCCGAACGCATGTCGTACTCGGTCGTGAACATCAGCGCTCCGGTTGGACACACAGCAATGCAGTTGCCGCAGTACACGCATGCCGATTCAGGAAGTTCGACGTCGAACTCGGTACTGATCCTTACGTCGAACCCGCGCCCAGACACCGCGATGGCGAACGTGTTCTGCCACTCGGTGCCGCACGCATCGACGCACTTGTAACACAGGATGCACTTTGCATAGTCGCGTACGTAGAGCTCGTTGTCGATCTTCACCGGTTGTGCAACCGTGGCACCGACGCCGTAACGGGTGGGATCGGCCCCGTACTGCTGCATCCATTCGCCGACCCTTGGTGCCGTGGACAAATCGACCGATGATCCGAGCAACTCGAGTACCATCTTGCGAGAGTGCCGGGTGCGAGCGGTGTCGGTTTTGACCACCATGCCCGGCTCGACCTTGCGTGAGCACGAGGGAACCAGCACGCGGTTGTTCTCGACCTCGACCACGCACAACCTGCAGGCATTGACCGGATCGATGGTTTCGCCATAGCACAACGTGGGAACCGCGGTGCCGTGGGCTGTGCAGGCATCGAGGATGGTTGAACCCTCGGGAACCTTCACCTCGTCGCCGTCGATCTGGACCATCACGGCACGGCGAGGTGCGGCGACCGATGTTTCTTGTCGTGTGTTCATGAACGTCTACTCATGTGAGGGCCCCCAGGCGGTCGATAGCAGACTCAATGGCATTCCATGCAGACTGGCCAAAGCCGCAGATGGATGCATCTCGCATCACCTCACCGACATCTCGGAGCAGTTGGATGTCGTGAGCTTGGCGAGAGCCGACCGTGAGCCGTACCAGAGCCTCCTCCTGGCGCACCGTGCCGACTCGGCAAGGAACGCACTGCCCGCACGATTCGTCGCGGAAGAACGCGGCAATCCGGCGAAGGAACGTTGGGAGGTCTACGGAATCGTCAAGCGCCAGAACCACACCAGAGCCGAGCGTGGTGCCGGCGGCACGAACGCCTTCGAACGTGAGGGCAACGTCGATCTCGTCGGCCCGCACGAACGATCCGGCGGCGCCGCCTAGCAACACCGCGCGCAGTGACCGTCCAGCGGGTACTCCCCCAGCCATGTCGAGCAACTCCCGCAACGTCGCTCCGAAGGGCACCTCATACACGCCTGCGGTTTTCACCGAGCCTGACACACAGAACAACTTGGTACCCGACGAGCCCGTGGTTCCGATGGCGGCGAACGCTGGCCCGCCACGAAGCATGATCGGCAGCACGTTGACCAGCGTCTCGACGTTGTTGACGAGCGTCGGCTTGCCGAACAACCCCACCTCGACCGGATAGGGGGGTTTGCTGCGCGGTTCGCCGCGATACCCCTCGATCGACGCGAAGATCGCTGTCTCCTCGCCGCAGATGTAGGCCCCCGCGCCCCGCACGACCTGAATGTCGAATGCGAAACCGAGCCCCATCACATCGGGCCCGAGAAAACCACGGTGGCGTGCAGCATCGATCGCGATCTGGAGATGGCTCAGCGCTCGAGGATATTCACCACGGATGTACACGAAGCCGAGTTCGCATCCGGTCGCGTAGCCAGCAATGGTCATCGCCTCGATCACCGAGTACGGGTCACCTTCCAAGATGACGCGATCCTTGAACGTACCCGGCTCACTCTCGTCGGCATTGCACACCAGGTAGTGCGGGCGGGCCGGTTGACCGGCCACGGCTTGCCACTTACGACCGGCCGGAAACGCGGCGCCGCCTCGACCAACCAGTTGGGAGTCGGTGACTTCGCGGATGACGGCAGTTGGCCCCATCGCTACCGCAGCCCGCAAAGCCAGGTATCCACCGTGGGCACGGAAGTCGTCGAGCGACAACGGGTCGACCTTGCCGACACGGGCGAGGAGCACCAGTTCGGGTGTTGTGCCGGCGCCAAATGGCGAAACGGTCTGAGGCACGGCGGCTTCGGGTGGAGCTTCGGCGGCAACCGCATGGGTGCCCTGCCGTACGGCGACACTGATGTCAGCAACGGTAGCCATACTGATGACTGCCTCGTGGGCCGGGTCTCCTGCTTCGACGATCAGCGCTGCCGGCGCTCGCTCGCACAGCCCGAGACATGGGCTGGGCTTCCAGAAGGCAGTACCGACACCAGCCTGATCGCACGCTTGATCCGGCGCACCGAACTCGGCCTCGACTGCGTCGAGCAACGCCCCGGCGCCGCGGGTATGGCACACCAGATCGGCGCAGACGTGCACCACACGAGTTGGTCGCTGCTCGGTGATGAACATCGCATAAAACGTGGCAACGCCGTATGCCTCGGCCGGTGGCACATCGAGCCGGCGGCACAGTTCTCCGAGTCCGCCGGGGCTGATCCAACCCACACGAGCTTGCAGGGCGTGCAGCGACGGCAGCAGCAGATGACGTAGCTCGCGAGCGCGGTGCGCACCACCGTGTTGGCGCTGCCAGCCTTCGGCGACCGTGGACGGGGCGAGCACGACGTCGAGTGCTTGCACCTCGGACAGCGTCGGCTCGGCTTGTGGAAATCGAAGGTCCATCCGTCAGGTCCCCGCCACCGGTGAAGGAACCCGGCTCATGATCTTGTCGACTCGGATGGCCGAGGCTTTGAACTCGGCCGTACCGGACTTGGGGTCGTTTGCTTCGATCGTGAGCACGTTGACATCGATCTCGTCGGGGAAATGAAACGTCATGAATGCAAGGCCAGGTCGAAGGTGAGCATCGAATCGGGCAGGGGCCTCGATCGAGCCACGGCGCGACGTGATCCGCACCATGTCGCCGTCGTCGATGCCGAGTCGCATCGCGTCGTCGGGATTGAGATCGAGGGTCTCACCTTGGCGCATCGGCGAAGCGATGGCACCGGTCTGCACGCCGGTGTTGTAGGAATCGAGGCGTCGCCCGGTAGTGAGCCGGATCGGGAACTCCGCCGTAATCTGGTCGACCGGGCCTGCCCACGGCACCGGGCTGAATGGTGCCCGACGGCCACGATCGGCTGGGTCTTCGGCCCACAACCGGCCGTGCAGATACGACGGCTCGAGCGTGTCGTTGCTCGGGCAGGGCCACTGAATACCGCCAAGGTCGGCGAGCCGCTGATACGACATTCCGGTGTGCATCGGCGACAGCGAACGAAGTTCGTTCCAGATCGACTCGGCATCGGGATACGACCACTCCGGGTGTCCAAGTCGATGCGCCAGATCGATGATGATCGCTGCGTCGTCACGAGCATCGCCGGGCGGGTCGAGCGCCTTGCGGATCCGTTGTACCCGGCGCTCACTGTTGGTCACCGTTCCCTCGGTCTCGCACCACGCAGCAGTGGCCGGCAGCACCACATCGGCCAGTTGAGCCGTGCGTGTCATGAAGATGTCTTGTACCACCATGTGCTCGAGGCCTTCGAGTATGTGGATCGCGTGACCTGAATCTGCCTCTGACTGGGCCGGGTTCTCGCCGATGACGTACAGCGCGCGCAGTTCATTGCGTTCCATCGCCTCGAACATCTGCGTCAGGTGCCAGCCATGATGCGCCGGGATGGTGCAGTTCCATGCCGTGTCGAACTTGTGACGCGCCGCGTCGTCGAGAATGTCCTGAAAGCCCGGCAACTTGTTGGGGATCGCGCCCATGTCGCCACCACCTTGCACGTTGTTCTGTCCGCGCAGCGGGTTGATGCCTGCCGCGTAGCGGCCGACGTGACCACACAGCAGATTGAGGTTGATCAGCGACAGCACGTTATCGACACCGTTGTGATGTTCGGTGATGCCGAGTGTCCAACACATCTGGGCACGATCGGCCAGGGCGAACGCATGGGCGAGTTCGCGGATGGCGTCGGCCGGGACGCCGGTGACCGCTTCGGCGTGCTCGAGTGTCCACGGTTCAACCGCAGCCCGGTAGTCGTCGAAGCCGGTCGTGGAGCCCTCGACGAATGCACGGTTGTGCAACCCCGCCGCGATGATCTCGCGACCGATCGCGTGAGCGAGCGCGATGTCGCTCCCGACGTGGAGGCCGAGCCACCGATCGGCCCAGCGTGCCGACTCGGTACGGCGAGGATCGACCACGAACAGTTTGGCCCCCTTGCGGATACCGGTGAGTACGTGATGGAAGAAGATCGGGTGGGCCACACGCGCGTTGGAACCCCACAACACAATGACGTCGGTGTCTTCGATCTCGCGATAGGAAGACGTACCGCCGCCGGCACCGAACACAGTGGCCAGACCGACCACGCTGGGAGCGTGTCAAGTTCGGTTACAGGAGTCGATGTTGTTGGTACCGAGCACTTGGCGAGCAAACTTGCCTGCCAGGAAGTTCATCTCGTTGGTGGCCTTCGAACACGAGAAGATACCGATGCCATTCTCGCCGCGGGTCAGGGTTGCGTGGCGAAAGCCTGCGGCGGCACGAGCCATCGCCTCGTCCCACGTAGCGGGGCGGAGTTCGCCGTTTTCGCGCACCCACGGATGGGTGAGCCGCACGTACGAATCACCTGCTGTTCGCTTGTTCGCCATGTGTCTACCTCACTCGTACTCACTCGTAGAACCGGTGACCCGTGTTGGCCGCTACGCACACTATCTTGTTCCGTATCGTAGAACCGGTCCACCCAACGGAATCCGAGCTGATCGGCAGTCCACGCCGAAATCTGGCATTGGCGACGTGGGGATTGTTCTCCGGGCTGATCATGCTACTGCTGGCTGGCGGACTGTTCAGCACCCTGCTGGGTGTCCGCGCCGAGCTTCGGGGTGTGCCCACCATCGTCAGCAGCCTGATCAGCGCGTCGTACTATGCGGGCTTCCTCGCGGGTTCACGGATCACGCTGCGATCGCTCGGACAGGTCGGCCACATCCGGGTGTTCGCGGCACTTGCATCGCTGCTGTCGGCCGCGATTTTGTCGCTCGGACTGATCGACTCGCCGATTGCGTGGGCACCGCTGAGGTTTGTCACTGGGCTGTGCCTCGCCGGTCAATATGTGGTGGCCGAGTCGTGGTTGAACGATCTCGCCACCAACGAGAACCGCGGCCGCCTACTCGCCATCTACCTGGTGATCACGGCGGGCGCGTTCGGAATCGGACAGATCTCGATCTTCGCCGTCGATGCCCGGTTGATCGGTGGCTTCGCCATCGCCAGTGTTCTCACCTCGCTCGCAGTCGTGCCGGTCACCCTGTCGGAGAAGGCGGTCGCCCCGACGGTCAGCGCGGGCGAGCACATCTCGCTGCGCGAATTGGCCAAGGTCGTCCCCACCGGCGTCGGGGCAATCGTGCTGGTCGGTTTCGCCCACGGCGCGCTCATTGGCATGGCCGCGATCTTTGCCACCCGCGTCGGTCTTTCGGTGGCGCGCATCGGACTCTTCGTCGCAGCACTCCAGTTCGGTGGCGTCGTACTGATGTGGCCGGTCTCCGCAGCGTCCGACGACGTCGACCGCCGTGCCGTTGGCGTAGCGGTCTCAGTGGGTGCGATGGTCGTGGGAGGCCTACTCCTTCTCGGCCCCGCCACCAGCCCGATGGCGACGTTCTTGATGGCCGTGGTCGGCGGACTGAGCTACCCGCTGTATTCGATTGCCGGTTCGTACACCAACGACTGGATCGAACCCGAGCACGTCAATGCTGCTGCTTCGCAGCTCGTGACGCTGTACGGCATCGGTGCCATGGCCGGCCCATTCGCCACGGCCGGGATGATGGTGGTGATCGGCCCGAGCGGTTACTACTGGTCGATCATCGTCCTGCACGGACTGATCGCTGTGTTCTTGTTGTACCGCATGGTGGTGTGGCGAGCCCCGCTCACGACACGACCGTGGAGCGATGTGTCGATCCCCGCTCGGGCATTCTTCATCCCGGCAACGATCGTGGCGATGACCCGTCGCCGCCGCTCCTCCTGACCCCAGCGTTTGGTAGGTTCGGCCCCCTCCAGGGGGCTCGACCTACCAAACGCTTTCAGCTGAACGTCGCTTCGGCACTGAGGGTGGCGGCGAGGACCGTTTCGTCGAGACGTAGCCCGAGCCCTGGTTCATCGGACAGTTCGATCCAGCCGTTGTTCGCCTCAAGAGGTGCTGCCAGCGGATAGTCGCGACGCGCGACGCTCCATTCGGGCGGATCGAACGGATACTCGACCCACTGTGATCCGGCCTGACCCACCGTGCCGGCAGCGAGGTGCAGGTTAGCAAGCATGCCGATGCCATTGCCCCAGGTGTGCGGCGTGAAGATGTGCCCGGCCGCCGCCACCTCGCGAGCGAGCGTGGCCAGCCCAGTGATGCCCTGACTGCACACACAATCCGGCTGGAACACATCCAGACAGTTGCGCTGCAACAACTCTCGGAACTCGTACGGCTCGCGGGTCATCTCGCCCCCGGCCACCTTGATGCCGACGCGCTTGCGCAGCTCCTCATAGCCTACGTAGTCGCCGCGATGGAGTGGCTCCTCGATCCAGAACACACCCTCGTCATGCAGCCGAGCTGCTACCGATGCGGCCATGTCAACATCCCACGGCCTGGTGGTATCCCATGGCATCCGCCATGCCTGGTTGCAGTCGACCATCAACGTGAGAGCATCGCCATGGGCATCACGAATCGCCGAGACAACCGCCAGATCGTCGTCGATCGACGGGCGACCGAAGCGAACCTTCATCGCCTGAAAGCCTCCGTCGATCACCCGCTGTGCAGCGCTGACCATGTCGGACACCGGTCGATGGACTGCGCTCGACGCGTACAGTCGAAGGTGAGGAGACGTACCCCCCAACAGCTGCCATACCGGCCTGTCCTGGATCTTTCCGGCAAGATCCCACAGTGCGACGTCGAGTGGCCAAGGGCGTCCGGCGTGGAACTCGATGTTGGCCAACCTCGCCGCGTGCTGCGCCAGGGCGAGTGGGTCTTCGCCGATGAAGTACTGCGCATAGTCGGCGAAGCCGTACATCACGTCGCCAGACCCGATCCCCTCATGGCCCTCGCTATCGCGGACCCGCACGATCGTGACCGGGAACTTGGTCCGCGGCTTCGGGTCCCAAGACGCAGGGAACGGGGGGTCCAACAACAGTTGGTGGTGGGTGATCTCGATGGCGACGATCTCGCTCATGGCGGCCCGTTCTCCCCCCGTTTGCCACAGGCACATTGATGACACAATCGTACAAGGAATGGCGGCGCCAGGTGTAGTGTCACATGCGTGACCGACACCCCACTGGACGACGTCGACCAGCCCAGCTCAGCCGCCCCACGCCGAGGTGGTCGTGGGCAAGGTCGAGGACGCGAACGCAACGAGGGTGCCCGCACCCGGCTGCCCGAGCAGCTCCCGTGGAAGCAACCGCGGATGCGCCTCAACCATACTGAGGTGGTATCGGCCGACGAGCTCGAATCGATCCACGAAGCGTCACTCACGATCCTCGAACGGATCGGCATGGAGTTCTTCTGCCCGGAGGCCCGCAGCATCATGGCCGAAGCCGGAGCCGATGTGGACGAGTCGACCATGCGCGTGCGCTTCGACCGTGAACTCGTCGAATCGCGCGTGGCGACGGCACCGTCTGACTTCACGTTGCACAGCTGGAACCCGGAACACAACCTGCACATCGGAGGGCGATGGCTGGCGTTCGGCACGGTAGGCAGCGCGCCGCACTACGTCGGCCTCGACGGCGTCCGGCGGGCGGGCGATCGTGATGGGTACCGCGACCTTCTCAAGTTGGCGCAGATGCTGAACACGGTCCATTTCATCGGCGGCTACCCCGTCGAGCCGATCGACATCCATCACTCGGTCCGCCACATCGAGGCACTGCACGATGTGCTCACGCTCACCGACAAGATCCCGCACTGTTATAGCCTCGGCCGCCAACGCAACCGTGACTGCCTCGAGATGGTCAAGATCGCACGGGGCATCGACGACACAACCTTGTTGCGCGAGCCGTCGATCTTCTCGGTCGTCAACTCCAACTCGCCGCTTCGGCTCGACACACCGATGTCTCAGGGCATGATCGAGTTCGCCCGTCACAACCAGCCGATCGTGATGACACCGTTCACGCTGGCCGGCGCAATGGCACCGATCACACTCGCAGGTGCGGTGGCCCAGCAGAACGCAGAAGCGCTCGCCGGTATCGCGTTCTTGCAGATCATCAACCCGGGTACACCCGTCGTCTACGGCGGATTCACCTCGAACGTGGACATGCAATCTGGCGCACCGGCATTCGGTACACCGGAGTACGTTCGAACCGCAATGATCGGCGGCCAACTTGCCCGCCGGTATTCGGTGCCGTACCGCAGCTCCAACGTGTGCGCCGCCAACACCCTTGATGCGCAAGCGGCATACGAGAGCGTGTTCTCACTGTGGGGCTGCGTCATGGGCGGAGTCAACTTCATGATGCACGGCGCAGGCTGGATGGAGGGCGGCCTGCATGCCAGCTTGGAAAAGATGGTGCTCGATGCCGACCTGCTGCAGATGGTCACGAAGATGATGGAGCCCGTCGTGGTCGACGACGATTCATTTGCGATCGACACCATAGAGATCGTCGGGCCGGGTGGACACTTCTTCGGTACTGCGCACACCCAGGAACGTTTCCGCGACGCGTTCTATCGGCCCCTCATCTCCGACTGGCGCAACTACGAGAGCTGGGAAGAGGCCGGGCGTCCCGAGGCGCGCGACAAAGCCAAGAGCCTTGCCGCGCGGTTCCTTGATGCATACGAAGCTCCCGTGATGAACCCCGCCGTACGCGACGAGCTCGACGCCTTCGTCGTTCGCCGTGTTGGCGAGGGCGGCGTCGCCACCGACTACTGACAACCAAAACATCTGCACGATCCAACAGGAGCATCCATGAAGTCATCAGCACAGGTCGTAGTCATCGGCGGCGGCGTCGTCGGCGCCAGCGTGCTGTACCACCTCACCAAGGCCGGGTGGACCGACGTCGTGCTGCTCGAACGTAAGCAACTCACCGCCGGATCAACCTGGCATGCAGCAGGTGGCATGCACACGCTCAACGGCGACCCCAACGTCTCCCGGTTGCAGCAGTACACGATCGAGTTGTACAAAGAGATCGAGGCCGAATCAGGCCAGAACTGCTCGATCCACCTCCCCGGTGGTCTGATGCTGGCCGACACCCAGGTACGGCTCGACTGGTTGAAGATGGCCCAGGCCCGTGGCCGGTATCTCGGTATGGACCTCGAGATGATCAGCACTGCCGAGGCCAAAGAACTGTTCCCGCTGCTCGAAGAGAAGTACTTCATCGGGGCGTTGTACGACCCGGTAGAAGGCCACGTCGATCCTTACGGTGTCACACATGCGTACGCGATCTGTGCCCGCCAGCGTGGCGCCGAGGTCTACACCGACACATGGGTCACCGACCTTGCTCAGCGGGCCGACGGCACCTGGGATGTGATCACCGATCGCGATCACACGATCCACGCCGAACATGTGGTCAATGCAGGCGGACTGTGGGCGCGTGAGGTCGGCCGAATGGCCGGCATCGAGCTTCCGGTCCTGGCGATGGAGCACCACTACCTCGTCACCGAGCCGATGCAGGAAGTGGCTGACTACGTCGCCGCCACCGGCAAGGAAATGCCGATGGCACTCGACTTCTCCGGCGAGATCTACATCCGCCAGGAACAGGGTGGGATGCTGCTCGGGACCTATGAACAAGCGTGTGTGCCTTGGGCGCCGAGCGAGACCCCGTGGGACTTCGTGTTCCAGTTGCTGCCCGAGGACTTCGACCGCATCGCGCCGGAGTTGGAGGTGGCGTTTAAGCACTACCCAGCAATGGCCACCGCTGGCATCAAGAAGACGATCAACGGCCCGTTCACGTTCTCTCCTGATGGCAACCCGCTCGTCGGCCCGATCAAGGGGCTGAAGAACTACTGGGTGGCTTGCGCTGTCATGGCCGGCCTCTCACAGGGTGGCGGCGTGGGGCTGACGCTCGCCCACTGGATGGTCGACGGCGATCCGGGTGGCGACATCTGGGGCATGGACGTGGCCCGCTACGGCGGCTACGCCACGCTGGCCTACACCAACGCCAAGGTGCGCGAGAACTACTCACGCCGCTTCCGGATCACGTTCCCGAATGAGGAGCTCGCCGCCGCGCGACCCTTGCATACAACACCGATCTACGACCGCCTGAGCGAGCACAACGCGGTCTGGGGCGCCGGGTTCGGGCTCGAGCATCCGCTGTGGTTCCAGGAGCCCGGTAAGGCACCAGTCGAAGACGTGACGTTCCATCGCTCGAATGCCTTCACCCAAGTTGGTGAGGAAAGCCGGGCCGTACGCGAACGTGTCGGCCTCAGCGAGGCATCGAACTTCGCCAAGTACAAGGTCAGCGGCAAGGGTGCGGCGGACTGGCTGCAGGGACTGTTCACCAACGCGCTCCCCAAGATCGGCCGCACGAATCTCACCGCCATGCTCAACCCGCAGGGGCGGATCGTCGGCGAGTTCTCCGTCTCACGCATCGGGCCGGATGAGTTCTTCCTGTTCGGGTCGCAGGCAGCCGAGGTGCACCACCCGCGCTGGTTCCTCGACCACCTCCCCGTGGCCGCCGACGGTGTCGGTCAGGTGCGGTTCGAGGTACTCGCGTTGTCGATGGTTGGCCTCACCGTTGCCGGACCAAGATCACGCGAGGTCCTACAGAAGCTCACGCATACCTCGCTCGCCACCAAAGAATTTCCGTTCATGGCCTTCCGCAACGTAGACCTCGGTATGGCTCCGGTGTGGTTGTCGCGGATGACGTACTCCGGCGACCTCGGCTACGAGATCTGGGTACAGCCGGAGTACCAGCGGTACCTGTTCGACCTCCTGTGGGATGCCGGTCAAGAGTTCGACATGCGGCTGTTCGGTTTCCGGGCGCTCATCACGATGCGACTCGAGAAGAACTTCGGTACATGGTTCCGCGAGTATCGCCCGATCTACACGCCGCTCGAAGCAGGCATGGACCGTGTGCTCAAGTTCGACCATTCGTTCATCGGACGCGAGGCAGTCGAAGCCGAGATCGCAGCGGGCGGCCCGAAGCGCAAACTCGTGATGTTCACCGTCGACGTCGACCCCGATGCACCTGCCGACGTAATCGGCGACGAGCCGGTGTGGCACGACGACAAGGTGGTCGGGTGGATCACCTCCGGTGGCTACGCGCATTACTCCGGTGTCTCGCTGGCGCTCGGCTACATCCCGACGGAGTTGGCCACCGCTGAGTCAGGCTTCGAGATCGAGATCATCGGGCGCCGCCGCCCAGCAGCCCTGCAACACGAGCCGGTGCTCGATCCGCAGGGCCTGCGGATGCGAGCCTGACCGACCCCCATTTTCGAGCTTTGGTCGTGAGTCGTCGCTGAGCGACATCTCACGACCAAAGCCGGTGGGCGATGGGGACAATCAGGGCTGGTAGGCCGAAGCCTGGATCCGGAACAGCTCCGCATACTGTCCCCCTCGGGCCATCAGGTCATCGTGGCTGCCTGTTTCGGCCACTCGTGCGCCGTCCATCACCACGATCAGGTCGGCCATCCGCACGGTCGAGAACCGGTGCGAGACCAGCACGGTGATCCGCCCAGCGGCGGAGTCGGCGCGGGCTGCATCGGCGAATCGTTCGAACAAGTCGTGTTCAGTCTCGGCATCGAGCGCCGCAGTTGGCTCATCAAGAATGAGCAGCAGCGGTGCCTCGCGCATGAACCCACGGGCCAATGCCAGCTTCTGCCATTGCCCGAAGCTCACCTCTGCACCCTCGTACCAGGTGGGTCCGAGTTGGGTGTCGAGTCCGCTCGCCAGGCGATCGACCACATCCTGCGCCCCGGCACGCTCCACGGCATGACGTGCAGCAGGCCGCTCGTCGAGTTGTGGTAGGTCACCCAAGCCGACCGTCTGTTGAGCAGTGAACTCGAACCGGAAGAAGTCTTGGAACGCCCCCGCAAGACGCTCGCGCCATACATCAGCCGGCATGTCGGCAAGGTCGACACCGTCAACGGTGATCCGACCACTCGTCGGGGAATACATCCGCGCAAGCAACTTCACGAGCGTCGATTTGCCTGCGCCGTTCTCACCCACCACTGCCATCACCAGACCGGCGGGCAGCACGAGACTGACATCATCGAGCACGAGCCGATCGGTGCCGGGGTACCGGAACGAGACATGCTCGAAACAGATGCCGACCGCAAGCTGCTCCGGTACAGCCGTCGATGCATGCTCGTCCGCGCCGAGCGCGTAATCCTCCAACCACGTCAGCCTGCGCGACGAGTCGAGCCAGAAGCCGCGCAGAAACCCGAGTTCTCCTGCGGTGGCTCCGATGTAGGTGGCCAGTCGTGTGCCGGCCGCCATGACCAACACCACTTGGCCGACGCTGCCGTTGATGCCCGCCGATACGAACACGACCGCACCCACGTAAGCGCCTCCGAACAGCGCCCAGACGAACGAATGCCACTGCGCCGTGGTCGTTCGCACCTTCGCCACCGGGCGGTACCACCGCTCCCATGCGTCGCGGCGCTGCGTGGTGAGCCAGACTCCGGAACCCGTGACCCGAACCTCTTTGCCCGCCGCAGCGGTGGTGCCGAGCACAAAGAGATGCCGTGCCAACCGCGTATTGGCGATGACTGATTCCTCGACCCGCCGTTCGACACCCGGCCGCCACGTCGACGTGACGAATGCCGGCACTGCCACAACCAGCAGTAGCAACAGCGCGGGATGAATGGAGCCGAGCAGCAGCGCAACGATGACGAGGCGGAACATCCATCCGAGTGTCGACAGCAGCGACATGAACATGTGGTCGAGCGCAAACACCTGGTCGCGCAGCATCGCCAGGCGGTCGAGATACTCAGGGCGCTCGTGGTGCTCGATCGTCGGAACCGATGCCTGCAGGCGGGCCACATGGGATTCGAGCGCAATCGCAACCCGATCACGGAACCGGCGTTGCACTCGTTGTGACAACACGCCGAGGTACCACGTAGCCGACACCGAGACGGCCAAGCCGATCGCTGCCGTCATCACGGCCGAGCGGTGACCGTCGACGACGCCGTCGACGAGCAACTTCAGCCACAGGGCAAGCAACGCATCGGGAAGCATCATCAACAACGCGAGCCCCAGCGAGACCATGAGCAGCCGCGGTTCGGCTCTGTAGCCAAGCCGGAACGTACGCCACAGCGAAGGAAGGGCGGCCGGAAGGTCGCTGACCCGATCGGCGATCAATGCTTCGGTGGCTTCCTCAGAGCGACTCATGTACGAGCTCCGCTCCGTCATCGTCGAGTTCGGTGAATCGTGAAGCCTGGAGCTCGAACATGGTGCGGTAGCGACCCCCGAGTGAGATCAGCTCCGCATGCGTGCCCAGTTCGACCACTCGGCCACCGTCCATCACGCAGATCCGGTCCGCCAGGCGGACGGTCGAGAACCGGTGCGAGATCAAGATGGTGGTGCAATGCCGGCTAGCGGTGAGTACCCGCTCGAAGATCTCGGCCTCACCACGGACGTCGAGCTGCGCAGTTGGTTCGTCGAGCAGTAGCACCTCGGCACCCTGACGAACTGCGCACAAGGCGCGGGCCAGTGCGACGCGCTGCCACTGCCCGCCAGACAAATCGGTTCCACCCGGGTAGCCCTTCGACAGAATCGTGTCGAGGTTGCCGCCCGCAATAGCCTCTCCTCCGGCATCGGCAAGCGCTGCCCGGATGACGTCGTCCGGAGCACCAACAGGGGCGACGTTGACACACAGTGGAAGCTCGAACCGGACGAAGTCCTGGAACACAGCAGTGACGCGTCTCCGCCAATCGACGGCGTCCAACTCGGTGAGCGGCATACCGTCGATCTCGATCGATCCCGAGGTGGGGTCGTATAGCCGACAGAGCAGCTTGGCCAATGTGGTCTTGCCTGCGCCGTTCAGCCCGACGATGGCCAGCGATGATCCGGCCGGCACAGTGAGATCGAATCCGTCGAGCACCGTCCGACCCTCGCCGGCGTACGCAAAGTGAACGTCGCGAAACCGGATCTCCTTTGGTCCGAACTGCAGCAGTCGCCCGGCGCCGGGCTGCAACGCACTCGATTCGGCAACACTGGTTTCCAGCCGTGCCAGCGCAGCGACGGGAGCGCTTGCCCCATCGAGCGCCCAATTGAGTCCTCCGAACGCGATGGCGGACACCCCGATCGCGGCCTGGACGAATACGACGGTCGCACCAGTCGAGATCGCGCCGCTCGACGCAGCATCGCCGAGTAGCCAGAACACGACGAGGTTCACGCCAACCACGATCGCAAGGCAGCTGAGCACCGACTTCTCACGCATCCGCGTGGCCTCGTATTGCAGCTCGTACAGGCGGCTTCGCCTTCCGATGAAGCGCTCGGTCACCCAACCTGCAAGGCCGAAGAACCGCAGCTCCTTGGAAGGCGCAGCATCGACCGCCAACCGGTAGGCGTAGTCAGCATGACGTTGCGCGGTGCGCACCTCATCGGTATTGCGATCCTTCCAGACCCCGCTTTCACGCAACAGCCAGTGCGTGCACCCCCACGCCACCAGGAGCGCTGGCGGCGCCCACCAGTGGAATCCGAACAGCAGCACCGATGCGGACAATCCGACAACAAGCTGGACCAGGCCGCCGGCCACAAAGTCCATCGAGATGTCGAGCGGCGGGCCCATCATCCCCAGGTCGAAATCACGCGCCATCGTCAGGTCGTTGGTGAGCTCCGGACTCTCGAGATGGCCGATGCCCACCGGCGTCACACAGACCGCCATCAAGCGGTCGTACAGGTGTGCAGCCATGCTGCTGCCGAGGTTCGAGCTGACGAGCTGGTGCACAGGCTGCATCACCAGCGTGGTGGTGAACGTGATAGCGACCAGCACGAGAGGCCCGGTCAACGACCCGTGGCGTTCGACTGCACCGACGAGCCATCCAAACGCCACCGAGGCCACCGCGGGTACCACTCCGCGCAGCACGATCAGCGCCCACCACGCCCAGGTCCAACCAGGGGCGGCAGTCCGGAGCGCGCCGAAGAACCGCCACTCCTGTCGAGCCCGGAACCGAGTGAGCGCCTTGGTTCTCACCGTCGCAGACTACTCAACCCGGGCTACGGTCAACGCAAAGGTTCCGAGCCAACGACTGACACAACTGACATCGTGGTATCTCCAACGGTCGGTGGTGGTCATCAGCACCGGCCATCCTGACCCCTACGGATCGGTCAAGCCAGGACCGTGCACCAACCGTTGGAGCTGGCCCACCTCCTCGGCCTCGACCCGACGCGACCGCCACCCGATGGTCAACGACGATCCGCCGCTTCTTATCGTTCGCCAACGACCTGGCGCACACGCATTAACCCGAGTTGGCTCCGTTGCCATAGGAATCTCCTCAAAGACGCAGCGCACTAACCACTCAGCCCGCGAGTGTGAGTGGGGGTAGCCATGCGCCGGTGGTGGTGTAGAGGCGGGCGATGTTGTCGGAGATGCTGAGGCCGTGTTTGTGGGTGGGCGCATCCGACGGTCCGACAGACAGGTTTTGCCCGCTGTCACGGCTTTGTCGACTTCTGCTTTGGTTGCTCGGATCAGATCGCTGACCGGGTTGGTCCACACCCGTTGACGCTGCACCTCTGCGACGGACTGAAGTTGGCGAAGGATGTGCGCGTTGCACAGTGCATGCCCGCACGGGCAAGAGAAGTACGCGATGTACCGGTCGTGGACCGCGCCCCCGGTGTACGACGGCAGCGGGCTGACATCGATCGCGTTGCGGGCCCGCCCGCCGATATGAACCCATAACAGGGTCAGCATCGCGGTGCACGCAACATGAAAATAGGCTTTGGACTTGTTCGACCGCACCGGTGTCTCGTCAACATGGATCACTGGTGTTTGTCCGAGGCTGACCGTGACCGCAGCAACGAAACCGTCGAGCGCGTCGGCTGCTTCGCTTAACCAATTTCAACGACTTCCGAATCCTACGGCAATGCGGTGCTGCTTGCATCGTTGCCGGACGGGTCGGGTGGAGGCGGGGGCAACCCAGGGCTCTTCACTCCGCCGTCGGCTACTGGAATACTCGATGCACAAGAGAATCTCTGGGTCTTCGGTGCTGCAGAGGCACAAACGGAGGCAGTTTCCATTGGATCAATTTTTGGGGCCTTGGTCCGCAGATCGGATTTCTCGTGCGCCTTCTACGCCGTTCCGATCGGGTCGCTCCGAAGCGGTCAACTAGAATTCTCTGGTCCGGAAGGGCTGACGACACTCGAGTTCGACTTTGATGACATCAGCCGCTAGGGTCCGCGCATGTTAGCGTCGGTTGTTGGCTGTGTCGTTGGTGGATGTGTCCCCAAGGCCGTCCCGCAGGGGGTTTAGGACACCGGCGGGAACGACGGGTGGGTAAATGTCGGCAACGATCACCACACGCCGGCCTTCGCTGTTGCGTCGATCGCACGCTGGTGGCAACGGACGGGAAAGGTCCGCTAGTCAGCCGTGACCCGGCTGACAATCGTGCGTTGAATTCAGCGCGAGTTGGCTAGGGTTCGCTGCACCATGCGCTTCGCTCTCGACGACCAGCCGGTCGACTACCTCGATGGCGACTCGATCGCTGTCGCGGTGGTCCGCGCCGGGCAACATCCTCAACATGGCGGTGCGCTGTGCCTGGCCGGCGACTGCGGTAACTGCTCGGCCGATGTCGCCGGTGTGCCATTCACCCGAACCTGCCTCACGCCAGCCCGTCCCGGATTGCGGGTACGCCGTCACCCGGCTGTCGGTGGGCCGCCGCTACGCCTCGACCCTCCGAAGAACCCCGTCGCGTCACCCGCCCAGACCAGTGTCCAAGTGCATCGCCGCCATGTCGACATCGCGGTGATCGGTGCAGGCCGCTCGGGTACGGCCGCTGCCGCCTCGGCTCGGGCAGCCGGGCACGACGTGATGGTGCTCGACTCCGAGTCGGGCTTCGAAGTGGTCGGTGTCTACCCCGGCCCGATCGTCGTCGTGCGCACCCCGGAGCACATGCTGCACGTCCATGCCCACGAAGTCGTCATCGCCACCGGAGCGGCCGACGTGCACCCCGTGTGCGAAGGCAACATGTTGCGCGGCATCGTCACGTGGGGTGCTGCCGACATACTCCGTGAGCGCAGCGTCGACCTCGGTCGTACGGTCACAGTCGATCTCACCGAACTCGCCCGGTTCGATGGCATCGATGGTCAGGTGACCGCCGTGGTATTCACCGACGGCCGGTCGACGCCCTGCGACACAGCGATCGTCACCAGCGCGACGCGAGCACCCCGCGACCTCCTCGCCCGGATGGTGAGTGATCCGGGGGTCAGCGTGGTTGGCCCTGCGGCTGAGCGTTATGACCTGCCCCCGTGCCCTACCGATGGCATCGTCTGCCCCTGCTCCAAGGTCACAGTCGGCGATCTGCAGATGGTGTGGGACAAGGGGTTCACTCACCTCGAACTGGTCAAACGTGCCGCGTTGTGCGGGACGGGTACGTGCCAGGGCGGCGTCTGCATGCCACACCTGCGGGCCTTCGTGACCGAGAAGTCCGGTGCCCCGGCGGCACCGTTCACCGGACGGCCCGCCTCGCGTCAGCTCACCATTGCCGAAGCTGCCGCCGATGTGTTTCTCGACCCGTTCCGACGCACCGCGCTCCATGACGAGCACCTCAAGCTAGGTGCCCAGATGGACCGCTTCGGCGGGTGGTGGCGGCCTTGGAACTACGGCGACTTCATGCGCGAATACTGGGCCGTGCGCGAGGGTGTCTCGTTGGGCGACGTCTCCACCCTCGGCAAGATGATCGTCTCCGGCCCCGACGTCGTCGAGGCGCTCGAACGCCTCTACCCCACCACCATCGCCGACATTCGACCGGGGCGCAGCCGCTACGTCTTGCTGCTCAACGAGCGTGGTCATCTCATCGACGACGGCATGGTGTGCCGCGAGAGCGACGACCGATTCGTCCTCACCTTCACCTCGGGTGGCGCATCGTTCGCCGAGGCCTGGGTTCGAGACTGGATCGAAACGTGGGGCCTCAATGTGCGGATCATGGACCGCACCATCTCTCTCGGGGCGATTAATGTCACCGGCCCGCTTGCCGGCGAATTGCTCCGTCGTGTCGGTGTACCCGAGTCCCCCAAGTTCCTCCAACACCGTCACGCCGACGTCGCCGGTGTCGCATGCCACATCATGCGCTTGTCGTTCACCGGTGAGGCCAGTTTCGAACTCCATCATCCGGTGGCTCATTCGGCCGAGTTGTGGCAGACCCTGATGCTCGCCGGACGCGACCTCAACATCACTCCACATGGTCTGCAGGCGCTGTTTGCGCTCCGCTTAGAAAAAGGGCACGTGATCGTGGGCATGGACACCGAACTCGACACCACACCCAGACGCATCAACATGGACTGGGCGGTCAAGATGGACAAGCCCGACTTCATCGGTCGCACTGCGCTTGCTCGTACTGCCGACCTACCCGATCACCGGCGGTTGTTCGGCCTCACCATGGATGGGCCTGCGCCGACCGAGGGGGCGCCGATCTATGTCGGCGACCGCATCGTCGGCCATGTTGCATCGGCGTTCATGTCGCCGACGGTCGGCAAGGCGATCATGCTCGGCTGGCAGAAGCATTCGCCGTGGGTCGACACCGTCACGGTCGATGGCCGAACTGCCCATGTGACCGACACTCCCTTCTATGATCCGCAGGGTGCCCGTGCGCGCATCTGAACGTCTGTACGGCCTGCGGGTTGTCGCCACCCCCGAGGCGCTCGATCATGCCCGGTTTGCCGGGTCTGCCGGATCCGCGGGGTCTGCCGGGTCCGCGGGCGAGGTGACGGTATTGCGAATCGCATCCGACGAGGTGCTCGCGCTCGGAGCGGTCGATGCCGACGTTGCGGATCCACATGCGATCGTCGAACTGGAAACCGGGTTCGTCGGCTGGCACCTCACCGCGGCCGAGTTCGTCTCGAACGTCGAACGTCACATCGAGTGGCTGCTCCCCACACATCGACCGGCACTCGCCCAGGGTCTGATTGCTGGTCTGCCGCTGAAGCTGTGGTTCGATGACGACCACGACCACGACCACGACCACGACCACGATCACGATTACGTGCTCGTCATCGCCTCCAGCGGGCTTGCGCACGAAGTCGTCGAGCGGCTGGGCGTTCCGGCATGAACGAGTTCGTCGAAACCCTGCTCGAACTCACGTGGCACGAGCCGAAGTCGAGCTACGACGTTGTGATCGTCGGCGGTGGGGGCCATGGGTTGGCCACCGCCTACTACCTGGCAACTCGGCACGGCATCACCAACGTTGCGGTCGTAGAGGCCGACTACATCGGTTCGGGAAACTCGGGCCGCAACACCACCATCATCCGCGCCAACTACGGCATCCCCGAGTCGATCCGCTTTTATCGACACAGCCAGAAGCTGTACAGCGATCTCGAACAGGAAACCGGCTGCTGGGTGATGCACGCGACCAAGGGTCTCATCTGGCTGGCCCACACCGAGACCGCAATGCGCGCAGAGCGTGCCCGGGTACTGCTCAACACGGCGTGCGATGCACAGACGGTGTTGATCACACCGACCGAGGTGAAGCAGCTCTGCCCGCAGATCGACCTGTCGGGCGGTGGTCGTTACCCGGTTCTCGGCGCGTCGCACCACTTGCCGGCTTCCACGGCCCGTCACGATCGTGTCGTCTGGGCGTACGCACAGGGGGCGATGCAGCGCGGTGTGCACGTCCTACAGAACACGCAGGTTACCGGGCTGCTGCGCGATGGCGACCGGGTCGTAGGCGTGCGTACCTCCAACGGTGACATTGCCGCCGGCACGGTGATGAGCGCCGTTGGTGGCGACGTGTCGCAACTCGCCGCGCATGCCGGACTGCGGCTACCGGTCCGTACGCATCCCCTGCAAGCATTCGTCACCAACGGGTACGGGCAGGGGTTCGGACCGATCATCTCCGATACCGAACTGCTGTGCTACATCTCCCAGACGGCCCGTGGCCAGATGCTGATCGGCCACGAATACGATCGCGAGTCCAGCTTCAGCCTGCAGTCCTCGTTCCAGTTCCTCCAAGCAAACGCGGCAAAGATGAGCTACCTCCTGCCGTTCGTCCGCGACCTCAAGATCCTGCGCCAATGGACTGGGCGATGCGATGTGTCGGCCGACTTCTCTCCGATCATGGGCTTCACCGGCGTGGATGGTTTCGTGATCTCCACCGGTTGGGGCACCTGGGGATTCAAGGCGATTCCCGCCGGGGGCGAGCAGATGGCCGAGCTCATCGCCACCGGAACCACACCCGAGCTGATCCAACCGTTCGCACTCAGTCGGTTCGCGGCAGACCACGCGATGGCCGACCAAGGATCCACGGGGACACGCTGATGCTCACCATTCGTTGCCCGCACTGCGGTCCCCGCCCTGTAGAGGAGTTCCGCTTCGGCGGCGAACTGCCTGAACCGCCAGCACACATCGTCGATCCGGTCGAGCGCGACTTCGATCAGTCGTGGATGTTCACGAATGCGAATGGGGTGCAGACCGAACGCTGGTTCCACGACGCCGGCTGCCATCGTTGGCTGACCACGACCAGATCGACCACCACCGACCGCGTGGTCGAACCCGAGTGAGATCGCGAGCTTTGG
>JANYDH010000199.1 GCA_025359865.1 Actinomycetes bacterium
GTGAGATGTCGCTCGGCGACATCTCACGACCAAAGCTGGCGGGAAAGCTGGCGGGCAAGCTGGCGGGAAGCCTGGATTAGTAGCGGTAGTGATCGCTCTTGAACGGACCGCCCGGATCGACACCGAGGTACTCGGCCTGCTCATCGGTGAGCTTGCTCAGCTTCACCCCGAGGGCATCGAGGTGGAGCGCAGCGACTTTTTCGTCAAGCCGCTTCGGCAGTACGTACACCCCGAGCGGGTACTGGTCGAGATGGTTGAACAACTCCATCTGTGCGATGACCTGATTGCTGAACGAGCAACTCATCACGAAGCTCGGGTGGCCGGTGGCGCAACCGAGGTTGACGAGGCGGCCCTCGGCCAACACGATGATTGCCCGGCCGGAGTCGAACGTCCACAGGTCGGTACCGGGCTTCAGCTCATCCCTCGTGGCGCCGCTGCGCGCAAGGCCGGCCATGTCGATCTCGCTGTCGAAGTGACCGATGTTGCACACGATCGCGTTGTGCTTCATCTGGGCCATGTGCTCGACGGTGATGATGTGATCGTTGCCGGTCGCCGACACGAAGATGTCGGCAGAGGCAACGACGTCTTCCATGACCGTCACCTGGTACCCCTCCATCGCTGCCTGCAACGCGTTGATCGGGTCGACCTCGGTGACGATCACACGGCAGCCCTGGCCCTTGAGCGCCTGGGCGCAACCCTTGCCAACGTCGCCATAGCCGAAGACCACGGCGACCTTGCCGGCCAACATCACGTCGGTGGCACGGCAGATGGCGTCGATGAGCGAATGGCGACAGCCGTAGAGGTTGTCGAACTTCGACTTCGTGACCGAATCGTTGACGTTGATGGCCGGGAACAGCAACTCGCCGCGCTCGTGCATCTTGTACAGACGCATCACACCAGTGGTGGTCTCTTCGGTGACTCCCTTGATCGCGGCCGCGAGACGGGTCCACTTGGTTGGATCGGTACGCAGCGAATGCTGCAGTAGGCCCAGCACGATCGCGAACTCCGGGTTCGACGCTCCGGTCGGGTCGGGCACCTCTCCGGCCTTTTCGAACTCGACGCCCTTGTGAACCAACAACGTGGCATCACCGCCGTCGTCGAGAATCATGTTCGGACCCTGCTCCTCGCCATTAGCGCCAACGGGCCACGTCATCATCTGGTCGGTGCACCACCAGTACTCCTCGAGCGTCTCGCCCTTCCAGGCGAACACCGGCACACCCGCAGGGTTCTCAGCGGTGCCTTCGGGACCGACAGCTACTGCCGCCGCGGCGTGATCCTGGGTGGAGAAGATGTTGCAGCTTGCCCAACGAACCTCGGCACCGAGCTCGACCAGGGTCTCGATCAGCACTGCTGTCTGGATGGTCATGTGCAGCGAACCAGAGATTCGAGCACCGGCGAGCGGCTTCTGCGGACCGTATTCCTTGCGCAATGCGCGAAGACCGGGCATTTCGTGCTCGGCGAGGTGGATCTCCTTACGCCCGAACGGGGCGAGGGAGAGATCGGCGACGCGGAAATCGCGCCGTTGGGGTACGGATGTGGTCATGAGATCTCCTCGGACGAACTTGAGCGGCGCGGCGCGCCGCTGTATCGACTGGGCCGGCGCCGACTGGCGCTCGCTCATCTCACGTCGTGGGTACGCGCCCGATCAGCCCGGTTGTTGCGCTGCAAGTGTAGCCGCTCGTCTGATCGGTTGGGGAGGATCAGTCGCTGAGGATGACAGCAGACGCGTCGTACACATAGTGGACAAACCCGCTGAGATTGTACACCTGCACCGTGGTGGCGGCGCTGTACTTCATGATCACCATGTTCGGTACTGGAGCACCCTCTGCCATGTTGAGGTTGGCCGAGGTCGGTCGACCGGCATCGGACGGATACACCGTCAGAAAACTGGACACCGGTTGAGTGGCGTACTGGCGAGTCAGGCTCGCCGACGTGAGATTGCCGATGACCCCCATCTGCTTACCCACTGCGACGCCGCCGATGGTGACCGAACCGGCAAAGTCGGAAAAGCTCCAATCCTCGGCTTGGCCGGGCCCAAGGGGCACAGCGCCCCATTGCTGCTCACGCGTGTCGAACACGCGGTAGGGGCTACCGAGCGGCACCACACGACCGGCGCGGGTTGACGCATCGGCAGTGTTGATGAGGTACCCGACGACGTCGAGCACGACATGAGCGGTACCGGCGTAGTTGAACAACCGGATCGAGCCATCAACTGCATCGATCGGCACGATCACCATGTTCGACTTGACCTGCCCTTTGGTGAGGTTTAGGTTCGCCGTTGCGGGACGCTGCCCGGCCGGAAGATCGCTCGGGATCACCGAAAGGTACGTCGCCGAACTCGTAGCAAGGTTGTTCACCCCAGCCATGTTGAGTACGACGCCGACGACGTTCGGGTCGTCGGGAACAATGTCGAGCTTCGATGGGTCGGTGGCATCGACCCCTCGGATCTTGAGCGTGGTGAACTCGCCCGCTGCCATCGGTGCGACCGAAGCACGACCGAGCCCGGTACGCGTGTCGAGCACCCGACCCGGAGTCACCGGCACCAGGCGTGCACCGCGGTCGACGGCGGCACTGGTGGAGAACCAGCCGAACACGTCGACGACGACATTGGCCGCGCCGACACCTGCAGCGAGTTTGATGGTGAGCTTCCCGCCGGCACCAGGCCGAACGATGGCCAGATTGGGAACCGTCTGTCCCGCCACGAAGTTGATGATGGCTGCAGTGCCTGCCGGCTCAGCAGTCCCGTACGCGTTGAGGTAGCCCTGCCCCGTGGGCTCGACGACCACGATGTTGGCAACAACGCCCAACACATCCGATGGCGAGGTGGGGATACCACCCAGACCGAGCAATTGGATGTCGAAGGTGGAGCCACCCGATGAGATGGGCTTGGCTCCGAGCGGAGCAACATCGTTCTCGCTACCGGCCAGACCAGGTCGCGAATCGAAGATTCGAGCCGGGGTGAGCGCGTGATATTCGCCGCCAGCACCCAACCCATCGGCGGCCTGCACCGTCACCAGCGGTAGCACCGAGGACGTCGCTGAAGGAACGACGACCGTGCAGCCGACCATGAGCAGCGCAACTGTCCACCGCTTTGCGTGACATTTCGACCTCATGAAGTGACCATTGTAGCAGGCGGTCATCAGGCAGTGTGGGCGGGGAACGTGGGTGCGATCCCATCGGCTGCGACGCGGGCCATGATCGCCGCATGTTCGGCATCGTCCACGTGCTCGGCTTCGTCGATGAGCATGACCGGAATACCGTCTTGAACGCGATAGCGCGAGTGCAGTCGCGGGTTGTACAACCCGCCATCATCGCCCAGATACAGCAATGGGCCCTTGTCTTGGGGACAGGCCAGAATGGCCAGCAGGCGTTCGTCGAGTGACATGGTGGCGACCTCCGTGGATCAGGAACTGGTGATGAGCGAGAGCACTTCGGCGACCCATTGGTCGCAATCGTCACGACCCGGTGCTTCCAAGTTGAGCCGCAACAATGGTTCGGTGTTGGAGGGACGAAGGTTGAACCACCATGACCCATTGTCGACCGTGAGACCATCGAGGCGGTCTTGCGCCGATGCGGCGAAGTGCTCGGCGATGCGTTCGATCACCGCGTGCACATCGTGAACCTGGGTGTTGATCTCGCCACTGGACGAGTACCGCTCGAACGGTTTGCGCACCACCGAAAGATCACTGTGCGCCCTACTCAGTTCGTCGAGTACGAACATGCTGGCGATGAGTCCACTGTCGGCGCGGAAGTTGTCGAGGAAGTAGTAGTGCGCCGAATGCTCGCCGCCGAATACTGCACCGGTATCGGCCATGGCCTGCTTGATGAACGAGTGACCAACCTTGGTACGCACCGGCACGCCCCCGTTCTCGCGGATCACCTCGGGCACGGCCTTGGAACAGATCAGGTTGTGCAAAATGGTGGCACCCGGATGTGAGCGCAGAATTGTGGTCGCGAGGAGGGCGGTGGTGGTGGAACCGCTGAGCCCGCGCCCGGCTTCGTCGACAACGAACACCCGGTCGGCATCGCCGTCGAACGCAAGCCCGATATCGAATCCGCCGGTCACCACACGGGCTTGGAGGTCGCGCTGATTGGCAGGCTGCAACGGATCGGCCGGATGGTTTGGAAACGTTCCGTCGAGTTCGCCGTACATCACTTCGAGTGTGAGTTGTGGAATCCGCGCGAACACTGCCGGCACGACCAACCCACCCATACCGTTGGCCGTATCGGCCACCACCCGCAACGGGCGCAGCGCTTTGGTATCGACGAACGACACCACATGATCGGCGAAGGCTTCGAGCAGGTTGCGTGACGACAGCGAACCGGCCGAGGCGGCCTGCAGCGGTCCGTGCCCATCGAGCACTGTCTGGGCCAATCGCTTCACCTCGAACAACCCCGTGTCTTGGCCGACGGGGCGGGCACCGGAGAGACAGAACTTGACCCCGTTGTACTGAGCTGGATTGTGTGAAGCCGTGAAGATCGCACCGGGGGCATCGAGGGTGCCGGCGGCGTAATACACCAGGTCGGTAGATACGAGGCCGAGGTCGACCACATCGACACCCTGCTCCATCACGCCGCGGGCGAAGGCATCGACGAGTTCTGGCCCGGATGGCCGCATGTCGCGGCCGACGAGCACGCGGGGCGAGTTCGCGAACACAGCGAACGCAACGCCGAGCGCATGCGCGAGTTCAGGGTTGACCTGATCGGGCACGGTGCCACGAACATCGTATGCCTTGACGATCTCGTCGAGCGTGAGCGACAGCGGCGCCCGCACTGGTAGGCCTGAATCGGTCTGGATTGGATCGGTCGAGAACATGTCGATCAAACGCTACCCGAACCTGTGCCACTGTTCAGCGGATCGGCGAGTGCGCCGTCGGGCAGCGTGCCCTCGGCCTCAGCGAGTCCGTCCGGAGGCGTCGCGTCGTCAAGTTTTTCCGGGTCATCGAGCGCTTCTCGATCGACTAGGGTGTCTGCGTCGACATCGGCGACCCACTCGTCATCGGCGACCCACTCGTCCTGCCCAGAGCGCAACCAGGGCGACGACCACGTCTCGCCGTCGTCGGTCGTCAGATCTGCGGCCACGGGCGACCGGTGCACGATGTCACCCTTGCATCGCCAGAACACCAGCAATCCAATGCCAGCGAAGGTGAGCGCATAGGCAAGCAGATCGAGGTTCGACCGCCCATAGGTGAAGTGGACGTTCTTCTCGGTGGGCACGACCACCATCAGATTCGGCGCGATCCGGTATGGACCCTCGGCGCCTTCGACCTCCCAGTTGGGGAAGTAGCTGACCTTTACCAATATCGGCACACCGATCTGGTCGACCGAGAAGCTGAGATCGTCCTCTCCAAGACGCACATTCGATACTGCGACGGCAGGTTCGTTCACCACAACGATCGGCTGCGTCGGCTGGACGATGTCAACCCGATCGTCCTGGCGGCGAGTGAGATCGGCCGACACATCGATGCGTTGCCACGATGGCGGACCGTCATCGGCCGGCATCGCCGACCATTCGTCACGATGCTGAAACCAACTCGTCCCCAGTTCGAGGTTGCGCTCGCGCGGATCGCCACCACGGCTGTTGACGACAACGGGTTGCACGGCGAGCGGGACAACAAGGTCGCTGCCCGCCACCCGGTAGATGTTCCATGGGCCGGACGTGGCGACCTTGGTGAGTTCAGATCGTGTGTCTGCCTGCTTCTTGGCGGCCTCGGTGAACACCATCACGTACTTGACGCCCAACGACTGCAGATAGGGCACGCCGATGGCAGCGTTGGTGTTGTCATACCGAAGTGCCCGAACCGGATTCGAGCTGCTCTCGCTCATCGCGGCCGTGGTGAGAAAGTGGTAGGGCGTGGTGCCGGATGCCTCGAAGAACAGCCCCTCCATGCTCGCAATGCACCCGTCGGTCCAGTGGGGCAGCAGCATCAAGGCCATGGTGGTGCCGTACTTGCCGTTCTCGGCGTTGTTCTCCCACGTAGCCCTGCCGCAGCCAAGCTCGGGGTCGGTCGTGTTGTTGCCCAGGCCCTTCATGGTGTTGACCAAACCGCTGTATTCACCGTAGGCGGACTTGTCTTCGTACCCAGTGAAGTTGTAGCGCGACCACGCATCGCTGAGCGCATCGGTCGACGAGGCGGTGAGCGAAATCGGCCCCCATTGGTACACGGTCTTGCCGTTGTGCGTCTGGAAGCCGGCACCGGGCATGACCCTGAAGAACATCGCTTCGATCATGAGCACCGACAGGCCGACGACGCCTGCAACGGTGGCGCCGGTGATGAGCGCGTGACGCGCGCTCAGCATCCGCTCGCCGCGCACGCCGCGCACGATGAAGAACGCCGTCTCGGCGATGCCGACCATCATCAGCAAGTACCGCAGCAAATACACAAAGGGCAACAGGCGTGGATTCCACAACAGACCGATGACCGGCAGGCTGTCGCGGGTGATGTAGACACCGGCTACCAACGCCAGCGTGCAGATGCCCATCCACGCACCGTTGAGGTTCCGTTTCGCGATCGAAGCGACAAATCCGATTACCGCGAACGTCGTGATGAAAACATCGAAGAACGTGGTGAGCGGGAAAAACATGTCCCAGAACGAGTCGTCGGCACCAGCCGGACGGAAGCCGTACTTCATATCGGTCATGTAGGCGTGGTTTGCCAGGAACGGCACTACCCAGAACGACATCAGCAGTCCGGCGGTGAACAGTGTGGTCAGCCCGTACCAACCACGGGTGCGGTCGATCCACACCAGCCACAGCAGCACTGCGCCGAGCAACACGAAGATGAGCACGATCCCGTGGCTGAGACAGGCCAACGCGAGCACCACGGCGGCCCAGCCCCGATACTTGCCCGATTCGAGTCCCTTGGCGAACAGCCCGAGTCCGAGGATTCCGAGCGACAAGGCGATGGAGAACGAAAACTCGCCGGCCATCGTGCTCTTTACGTTGCCGCCGTAGATGGAGAAACTCTCGTCGAACAAGAACAGCAACCCCGCAAGGCCGAACAGTTCCGGGATCGGGAATCTGAACGATGCGAGACGGCCGAACGCCCAACAGCACAGCGGCAGCGTCACGACGCCGAGTACGGCCACCACCTTGAACGCCACACCGTAGGGAAGCACCACATTGAGCAACACGATCATCAACGCAGGGATGACCATGTAGAAGCGGTACATCGGGAATCCGGCGTACCAGTAGTTGCTCCACCCGCTGAGTTTGAAACTCGACAGCAGGTGGTCTCGCAAGAACGCGGGCCCCATCACGTGCGCGCCCATGTCGCCGCCGGTGGGTGTGTTGTTGGTAAAGATCAGGTTGGGATGGACCACCTGGATCGCTGCCCACGTGGAGCCTCCGACCAGGAGCACAGCAGTGACGACACGGATGATCCGCTCGACCGGCCACGGCGCTTCCATCCAGTTCACGGGTCGCCGCACCATGCGGCGCACCACTCTCCGCCAAGCCGGCACCGTGCGCACCGAACCAACGTTTAGCCCCGACAGGTGGATCTCTTCTCCGGCCGGATTGGACGCGTCAGCGAAATCGGAGTCGACAATGGAATCCGTTTCCTCATCTGGCCATTGCGCGCTGGCGGAGTCGGGCAGCAGTTGCTCGGTCATCGAGGCGCAATCCTTGCAGCCGCCGCCTCGCAATCCACGTCATGCGTCAAATCGAACAGACGCGGCCGGCTCATCGGCGCATCACCATCAACAACCCGGTCGCATTGAACGCAACATGGGCGCATATCGCCATCCCGAGCCGTCCGGTGAAGCAAGCACAGCAGCCAAGTACCAGACCAAAGGCGAACAGCCCTGGGTACTCCACGGGACGAAAGTGAATAATCGCAAACCACGCCGCGACCGCAACCACGGCTGCGGTCGGGTGGATTCGGCGGACGAACGCACCCTGCAACAACCCGCGATACATCAGTTCCTCCACCAACGGTGCCCCGATCACCACAATCACCACAAGTGCCGCGATCCACACACCGTGGGCGCTGTCGGTCAACGTTCGAGCCGAACGCTCGAGCCGGTCCGAGGAAAATGTGGTGCTCCAGATCGCCTCGAGTGGCCAGTACACCAGACGGAGTAACGCCAACTGCGACACGACACCGATCAGCACGCCGAGCGCGTCGATCGGCCGAAACCGAACACTGAAATCGGACACGAACGAGGCGCTGCCGAACCGCCGGCTGACCTCGCGCAGCACAACCACCATCGGCACCCACAACCCGACGGCGCCGATCACCGTGACCCAGATCGGGGTGGACGACAACCCGGCTGTACGACCGGTGGCGCTGATGACGATTGCACCGAGCAGGTTGCCGACGAGCCAGGCGAGAAGCCAGGCAACGATTGCGATGCCGACGGTGATACCTGGAGGACCATCGGTGGAGCGCACGCCGGGGTTGAGCGCGTCGGGCATGGCGAGCGAGCGTAGCGACTGGATGCGGCCAGACGGTCGGCCGCTCGCGCGGGCTAGTTCCTAGCCCGCTAGCCGGTGCATCGCCGTATACACGAGCACCCGGCGAGAACGTCGATCGTCGAGTCGCCACCCGTTAGGGACCGAGAGTCGCTCGGCATGACGGTCGCAGAGATCGTACGTGTGCGGGTCGCGCTCAGCCACCAGATCGTCGAGCCACACGAGCGACCGACCATATTGATACGCCAACGTGGCAACCGCCTGCGTGGCGCATCCGGTCCTCGAGCACTGTCTGGTCACAGTTCCACACCGTATCGATCGGAGTAGCCGCGATGGCGGATACCTCTCTATCAACGACCCATCATCAACGACCCAGCAACGACCCGTCATCAACGACCCAGCACCACGGCCCTGACGTCCCCGATGCCGCTTGCGACCCCTAGCATAGTTCCATGAGTAATCTCCCCCCGCCGCCACCGCCGCCTCCCCCGGGCCGCTCGCCCGGCGGGCGCCAGCAGCCGGGCCCGAAACCGCCGGACCGGACCGGCAAACGCGGCTTCGGCGCGGGCTGGCCGAAGTGGACGCTTCCGGTCATGATCGCAGTGGTCGTAGCCATGATCGTGCTGCCGCAGTTCTGGCCGAGTGACTCCGGCACCAAACTCACCTATACCGAGTTCGTCGCCGATGTAAAGGCCGGCAAGGTCGAGTCGATCACCATCAACAACTCCACCGGAACCATCAGCGGCAAGTACACCACGGCCGCAAGTGAAGCCGCTGGCAACAAGACGTTCGCCACGACCGGTGGTGGCGACCGAGGCCTCAGCATTTCCGACGAGGCCCTGCTCAACGAAAAGGGTGTCGACATCTCGTTCAACACCCCGACACAGAATTGGTTCTGGAGTTGGGCCGGGCTACTGCTGCCGTTCGTGTTTCTCATCGGTTTCTTCGTGTGGATGCAGCGCCGCGCCATGGGCCAGGCCGGCAGCATCATGTCGGTCGGCAAGAGCCGCGCCAAGACCTACGACGCCGACAAGCCCTCCACGACGTTCGCAGACATCGCGGGGTACGAGGGCGTGAAGGAAGAGATCAAGGAAGTGGTCGACTTCCTGCGGATGCCAGAACGCTTCCGCGAGATCGGGGCGCGAGTCCCGAAGGGTATGCTCCTGGTCGGTCCTCCAGGTACCGGCAAGACGCTGTTCGCCCGGGCCGTCGCCGGTGAAGCAGGCGTCGGATTCCTCTCGGTCACTGGGTCGGACTTCATGGAGATGTTCGTCGGCGTCGGCGCCAGTCGGGTGCGCGACCTGTTCCAACAGGCTCGCAAGATGGGCCGTGCCATTATCTTCGTCGACGAAATCGACTCGATCGGCCGCAAGCGCGGTGCCGGTTTAGGCGGCGGCCACGATGAGCGCGAGCAGACACTGAACCAAATGCTCGCCGAGATGGACGGCTTCGAAACCAGCGAGGGAATCGTCATTCTCGCTGCAACCAACCGTCCCGATGTGCTCGATCCCGCACTTCTGCGGCCAGGTCGATTCGACCGTCAAATCGTCGTGCCGCTACCCGAGTCCGGTGAGCGCCTGGCGATCTTGAACGTTCACAGCCGCGACAAGCGGATGGGACCCGACGTCGACCTCAATGTGATGGCCAAGGCCACGCCCGGAATGAGCGGCGCCGATCTGGCGAACCTGGTCAACGAGGCGGCACTCTTCGCAGTGCGCCGCTCCAGCACACAAATCGAGCGGATCGACTTCGAAAATGCTCGGGACCGCGTGGTCCTGGGTGCCCGGCGCGAAAGCCTTGTACTCACCGGCGAAGAGAAGCGGGCGACGGCATACCACGAGGGTGGCCATGCAGTACTCACCGCGGTGCTACCCCATGCCGATCCATTGCACAAGGTCACGATCTTGCCGCGCGGGATGGCCCTCGGGGTCACCTGGAGCCTGCCGGAAGAGCGCCATACATACTCCAAGGAATACTTCGAAGACGTCATCTGTCGTGCAATGGGTGGACGCGTCGCGGAAAAGATCGTATTCGGTCACCTCAACTCCGGTGCCGCCAACGACCTCGAACAGGCCACTGGCATCGCCCGCCGAATGGTGCGCGAGTGGGGTATGAGCGAGCGTGTCGGGCCAATGGCATGGCACGGGCAACAGCAAGTGTTCCTCGGTGAAGACCTGATGACATCGGGTCGTGAATACAGCGACGAGACCGCTCGGATGATGGACGAAGAGATCGCCCGCATCTTGCTGCAGCAGGAAGAACGCGCACACGAGACCTTGATGAAGCATCGCACCGCGCTCGATCTGGTCGCAGAAGCACTCCTCGAGAAGGAAACCATCGACGGCGACGAGGTGAACCTCCTCGTGCAGGCCGGGTTGGACCAGACCATGCCACACCGCAGCGAGACCACGACGACCGTTGGCTGATTGGCTGATTGGCTGAAATTCACCGACCGGCCACGGATTCCTGAACGCCGCTACCGTGGGCTACGTTGGCGTCTATGTCGATGCTGCAGGCCCCCCATTCATCGGGCGAACGCGATCGGCTTCTCGTGCACGCCAGTACGGCACAGCAGATGTTGCAACTGCTCCACCGGCCGGCAGGTACCGCCGGTGATCCGACCAGAACTGTCATGCTCGACCCTGCGCTCACCGCCGCTGTGGTTCGTGCCGCCAACTCAGCTCATCTCGGGTACTCCGGCCGAATCGGCGGGGTGCGTCAAGCCACGGTCATGCTAGGCGGCACACTTGTTGCGTCGCTTGCTGCCAGTCGCGTGGCCGACTTGGTGTTCGACCCGTCACCACCGGAGTACCCCGACTGGCTGTGGCCGCACTCTCTGACCGTCGCATGCGCGTGTTCCGTGCTCGCCAAACGCACCGGTGAATCACCAGACGACGCCTACACCGCGGGACTGTTACACGACGTCGGCTGGCTGCTGATGATCTCCAATGGTCTTCCGGTCGACGGCGAAGACAGCGACCATGCCCGCATCGGGGCGGCGTTGCTGTCGCGTTGGAATTTTCCCGCTGGCATCGTCTCGGCGGTCAAACATCACCATTCCCGGCCGGCAGCACTGGTCACCATGCTCGATCGTGTCGTCGTCGCCGCCCATGGTATTGCCAAGGGCATGGGCGTCGCCTCCCCCGAACCGTCGATCTCGAAACTCGAAGCGTTGCGACTGGTCGACCTGCCCGGCGTGCGTGCTTCGGTCATCATCGCCGAGGTCGAACAGGAACTGGCGATGATGACCAGCGAGATCCGGGGTGGCAAATGAGCGTCATCGATTCCATCTCGAGAATGCAGAACGATGCGGTCGAACGACTTCGAGCGGGCGACCACAGCGAGTTCCTGGTCGGGTTCCTCACCACATCGTTGATGCTGGAACTGTCAAACCTGCTCACGGCCGACCTGCAACTCGTGGACTACGCTCAGGCTGTTGTCGAAACCATGACCCAACATGCGCCACTCGACCGGTGCATGCTCGGCCTCGACGCACCGGGGCTGCCCCCCGTTGGCGCGACGATCGGCTTCGACCAAGAGTTCGTCCAGGGTCACGCCTCACTGCCCGATAGCCCAGACCGTGGTGCTATCAACGTCGAGGGTACGGTCACGGGCACGCTGTACGCCGACCACATCCCCGGCCCACTGCGACAGGCCGGCTTCATGCAACTAGCTGCCGGACAGATCGGCGAGGGTATTTCCCGCATCGTCGAGGCCGAACGCGAACGCCGTCGTGGCGCAGTCGCCCGAGCGCTCAGTGTTGTGGCGTTGCTCGGCGGCGAATGGGGTGAACACTCCTTGCAAGAGATCGCCGCGGCGCTCGCATCGTTGCCAGATGCCACCGGCGGCTCGGTCAGCGCCCAAGCCGCACGATTTGCCGGCACCATCACCGCGACCGATGGCCGTCCGTCTCCCCACACGGTACATCGCCAATTCCTCATCGATAGTCGTATCGAGGTCAATGTCAACGTTCATCACGTGACCGAACCCAAAGCAGAGCACCTCGCCCGACTCGACGAAATCGTAGGCGCGCTGTCCAGTGCACTGAACCGTATCGAGCAGAACATCCGGCTCCTTTCCGAAGCGGAAACAGATCAACTCACCGGTGTCGGTAATCGCCGCCGGGCAGGTAAGGCGCTGGCCGCCGCCCGAGCAATGGCCGACCGCCAGAACCTGCCGATGGCTGTGCTGCTGTGCGATCTCGACTGGTTCAAGCGTGTCAACGACGAGTTCGGCCACGAAGTGGGCGACAAGGTGCTCGTCGCCTTTGCCGACCTCCTGCAGCGTTCGGTACGGGCCTTCGACACCGTGACCCGTTGGGGCGGCGAAGAGTTTCTCGTCATTCTCCCAACGTGCGACCAGGCCGATGCCGTCGCCGTGGCCGAGCGCCTCATCACCGAATGCCCAGCGGCCAATGAGCCGAACCTGCCCGCCGGTATCCGCCAGACGGTCTCCATCGGCGTGGCGCTCTATCCCGACACCGCCGCCAGCCCCGAGGCGCTCATCCGGGCCGCCGATGACGCGATGTACCAGGCCAAGCGCGAAGGCCGCGACCGGTACCGAGCCGCAGCCAACATTTGAGTATCCGACTGCCGCACAGGTCAGCCAATCGGCGGACCGTGATGGCCGTGACACGGCTCGGGTCCGCTCCCCGGCTCGCGTGCTTCGGCGATGGCGGCCCAGAGATCGGTGGCACTGACAGGCCCCAGAAATGACATCCGCACAACCCCGTCATGGCCAGCGAGCACGGTGGTCGGCACCGCTTCGATGGCGTAGCGACGGTGCAGTTCACGGTCGGCTCCGTATTCCACCTCGACGACGTGTACGGCGGAGCTCGCCACCACCTGTGCCTTGCGCGCCACATCGGCGCACGTCTGGCAGGTGGCCGATGTGAACACCACCAGCAACCACTCGGTATCCGCACCCTCGAAATCGTGACGATCCAATTGCGCCGGTGCGCGCACTGCGGGCTGAGTCGGCGCATCGACACGTCGCCGCCGACGCTGCACAACCGCAACGATCACCGCTATCGCGACAATCGCTACGGCGATGGCCAGACGAGACACGTCCATCAGCCCGCCAGAGCGAACGACCCGGAGCGGCCGCGTAGGTCGCCACCGCGAGCGAGGAGTCGTTCGACATACATCCGCTGCGTGCCTTCTACACGAAAGGGCGTACCGAGTGCCGAAGGATCGGTGATGGCGATGGTGATCACGCCATTTGCTGGCAGTGCGAGAGCGTCCATACCTGGTACCGGAACCCAGCCGCCAGGCCCGAGTGTCGAGACCTTGACGATGGTGTCGACGTTGTCGACGTTGAGCACGACAAGGACGTCGTCGAGCGCAAGATCGCTGCCGATGGCGCCCGACCAGCGCGTTGACGCCAACGTGGATGGCGAACCCACCACCACGGTGGTCGCTATGCTCCTCCCCGCAGGTCGAGTGAGAATCCGTTCGACCACGACCGAATCGCCTGCGAACGTCGAAAAGACCGCACCATGACGGCCCGCAGGAAGGCCGCGCACGAGGGCGGTGTCGAGCGTGCCAACTCCGCCAGCGGGAACGCTGATTTGTTGGTCGTTTTGGAAGTCGGTAACCGGTAGGCCCAAGAACACGGCATCAACGGTGACGTCTTGATCGGTCGGATTGAAGATGCGGTACACCTCGGTGATGCCAGCGCCCGCCTCGCCATCGGCGAAGTACAACTGGCTGGACAGCGAAGGCGCTCCGAGCGTCATCGAATACCCCAACCGACCGGCACCGAGCTGGTTCTGGGCGCGGCCAGCCACGATCCGTCCACGACTGGCAACCACCTTCGATGCCAGAATCGACTCGTCTTTTGCGCCGAGTTCTACGACTTGAACCGAGCGACCGGGCACCGGATAGCCCTGTAACCGTGAAGGCTTACGGACACCGTCTTTGGTGACGAAGCCGATGTCGACGATTGCCGCATCCGGATATGGGTTGGTGAGAATCAGCCGTTCCTCGCTGTCGGCAGCAGTGAAGCCATCGGCGAAGTACCAGTGTGACGACGCTGCATTGGCACACGCCGCGACCGCATTGCCAGCCGGATGGATTGCCTGCTGCTCGACGAAACCACCGCCGCCATCGACCTCGACGACGGCCGACAGAAACGTACCCACCGGTTGCACATCGCTGAGTGTGACCGTGATGCTGGTACGGGCAGCCACGCTCAGCAGTTGTGACACCGGCGCCGTTGCGTCTGTGCCGTAGACGGTGATTCGACCTGCGAGCGGCTGGTCGGACGGGTTCGCGATCACCACGTTGCCACCGACCCCATCCTGGCCATTTGGCACTCCAGGACAGAACCAGGACGACGTGATGAACGAACCAGATGGGACGAACGGCATCGTCGGCTCGCCAAGGAACGCGAACGATGCGGTCAGGGGCACCGGCGACTGGCGACCTGCCAACGCAAGGCCGGCCGCCGCCCCAGCGATCACGACTGCGGCAATCGTGCGTTGAAGCCTCACGATGTCACTCCGTCGAGATCGACCGGACGAAGTATGGGATCGAGCGGCGCGGCTGGATCGTCATCGTCGAAGGCGAGCACCGGTTCGGCCAGACCGACGGTACCGGAATAGCGACGTCGCCGACCTGTCGGCCGGGCACCACCCGCAACCAGGAGGAGGATCACCCATCCGGCCGCCTGCGCCCACAACACCACGGTGTGGCTCGCGGGCGTCTTGAACGACAGCGTGGCTTGAACTGCTGTTGGCACGTCGAACGCCAGTGTTGCGCCGAAAGCCGGTCGACCTTGCAGGTCTGTCTCGCCACTGCGCAGGTGCCAGCCGTCGTCGAACGGTACCGACACATGCAGTGTGCCCTCGGGCAGCCCCACCGTGCCAGGGGTGAGGTGGTCGGCTTCGGGCAGTACCGAGACGGCGCCACTCACATCTGCCTGGGCCAGCGAAGCAGGATCGGCCAGTTTGCTCGCCTGAGCCCCTTCGGCTGTGAGCACGCTCCTCGCGGGGATCCATGCCTTGTTTTCATACACGACCACATTCGGCGGGCTGTACACCTCGCCGAGGTCGAGTTGATCACCGAGCGCGTCGAGCAGTCCTGCAGGGATAGCGAGCGGGTTCGCCGCTGTCGACGAGGCCCCGTCGATCACCGGAATCACGATGTAGCGCACCGAAAACGGTGCCAGTAGTCGACCTGCCCTCGCCGTGGTGCCGTTCGCGATGGCATCGAGCGCAGTCACGATGTCGGCGTCGATCGTCGTTGGCCGCGTCGACCACACATCGTCGACCTGCAAGGTGCGGTCATCGGTCAACGCGTAAGCGATGCCGGGCCGCATGCTTTGGCCAGCCGCTGGCACAATCCGTTGATCACCGACCCAGAGCACCCGGTAGTCGCCATCGACGGACCGATCAGGTAGTTGGCCGAGAAGGTCGATCATCGTCGTCTGCGGAGTCTCCCAACGGCCTGACGTGAGCGCAAATACCCCGGGGAGCACGCCGATCACGACAGCAAACGAGCCGAGTAGGCCGAGGGGTTGCCGCCAACCGAAGTGACCGCCCTTCACGTCGAGTTCGAATGCCGCCACGACACATCCGGCAGCGATGGCCAAGCCGAGCGCGACGGGTGCCAACAGAATGCCGGGCTCGGGAAGTCGAACCGGCAGACGATGACGTCCGTTGAGAAAGGCGAGCCACCCGAACACCACCACGAGCAACCCGGCCCGAACCCCCCACCCGAACCGCCACCCACGACCGAGCACGGGTGCCACCAGCACGGGCAAGTACAACGCCAGCGACAGTACGACTCCTTGGAGGTTGCCCAGATCAAAGCTCGCCAGTGCTCGTAGCGAAGGCCCGCTGTCGGCGGCCACCGGCATCCCGACGACTGCGGCCCAGCCTCCCTTACCGACAAGGGACACCAGCCACGGCAAGTTGGCCAACACGGCGAGAATACAGGCCAGCAAGCCTGCCCCAAGCACTTCGAGCGCGGCTGTCCAACGCGCACCCCCAACCGCCGTCGCCAGTGCCACGACCACGACCACGATCGGTGCCACGATCAAGAACCCCGGCGAGAAGGCAATCGTGACGGCCACGACGAGCGTGACCGAGGCGAGCAGTCGAAGCTGGGTGTGAAGTGCCACCGCGAACACGCGCTCACCCTCATCGCCCAGGGGTCCGGCAGCGATTCCAGCGATGCGCCGGATGCCGTCGACCAGCCATGGCACCGCCGCGTACACGGCGAGGGCTTGCCATCGCCCGAGCGAGATCAGCTGCCCCGGAAGTGGAATCGCGGCATACACCGCGAGGGTGACGATCCGTGCTCGGATCGTCGTGAAGGCGGTACTGAGTCGCCACACCCCGAGCGGGCCGACGACGAGTAGTCCAAGTACACCGACGGTGTGCAGCAGACCCATGTGGAACACCGTGACCACGCTGGAGAGAGCAACCAACGCCATCCCGGTCGGTGCTGTCACACTGGCGCCCCCACCGTGGCCCCACCATCCGCTCGTGGCCAAGCGAAGCATTCGCCGCGGACTCTCGCCGAATGGCAGAAACTGACCGAACGCCGGCACTCCATCCGCGATGAGCTGGCGACTTCCCACTGCCAACGCGAGGAGCAACACGATCCAGGCGGTGGCGCCAGACGCGCCTGCCCGCTCGCGCCATGATCGCTGCTCGTGTGCAAGCACCAGCGTCCGCTGATCGCGAGAGCGGGCATACGTGGTGAGCCTGGCGATGCCACGAATCTGGAGTCCGACAACCTCGCGGTCTGGAACGGAGCGGCCGGCGGCGACAGCGCGGCGGCGAGCGATGATCGAGGGTGCGCGCGGGATGAGGCCGATCAGCGCGCCCATCCCCGCCAACCCAGCGCGTCCGGTGCCCGTGAAGAATCCAACCACGAATTCGGCGATGGTGAGCAAGACCAGTTGCACGGAGAGCGTCGGCAGGCGGCCTGCGCCAGACAGTGTGGTGACCACCCGGAGCCGGTGACGGGCGCGCAGCGTCTCGTGGGGCAGGTCTGGTCGGCGCTCGATGAGTTGCTCGCGGTGCCGGGCGCGTGCTGACGGCACAACGACAACACGGGCACCACCCAGGTGGGCGCGCCAACACAGATCAAGATCCTCGCCATGGAAAGAAATCGACCTGTCGAACCCGACCAGCGTGTGAAACAGGTCGGCGCGAACGAGCAGACAGGCCGAAGGCAACGCGAAAACATCGCGAACCGCATCGTGTTGCTCTTGATCCAGCTCACCGCGTTCGACAATGGGATCGATCTCGCCGAACCGGTCAACGCCGAGACCTACATGCTGCAAGACGGTGGGGGCATCCCACTCGACGAGCTTCGGACCGACGATGCCGGCGTTCGAGCGATACAGCTCCTCGACGAGCAAACGGATGGCGTCAGCCTCGAGCGCTACATCATCGTGAAGAAAACAAAAGAACCCGTTAACGCCCTCAACGAGGTGCAGCACCTCGTTGGCAACAATGCCGTACCCGGGGTTGCCGTCGACGCGACGAACGAACGCATTGGCGACTGCCACACGAATTTGCTCGGGTAGGTCACCTGCATCGCCGACCACCAGGAACAGCGACTTGAGATTCGGATAGTCCTGCCGCGCGAGACCGTCGAGCACTTGAGAGAACCACGGACCCGGCTCGTGGACCACCATCACGGCCACAACCGGCGGTGCGATGTCGCTAGCGAGTTCCACGAGTGGACGAGGCTAGCGGCGCGCGGCCAATAGCACAGGTCAGCTGGCGACCCGAGTTCATTTTGACCCACTCTCAGCGCTAACGACGGCGGCACTGTGGATACGATGTGGGTGCCATCGAGAGGAGTCGAGTTGTCCCGGCTGTCGAATTTCCCGTCAATCGACCTGACCAGGCTCGACCTGAATACGTTGCCCGAACAGATCGGCGGCATCCGTACCGACAAGGTCGTCGGCATCGCCCGCGACTCGGGCTATGTGCTGATCGGCTTTTGCGTACTGCAATTCCAACAGCTCCAGGTTCGCCGGCGCGAGATCGAATCCACGGTCGGTGACGACCCTGTTGCCGTGCTCGCTCACGGCCTCGACGCCCTCGAAGTGCGCCTCGACTCCATCGTCACCCAGATCGAATCGCATCTGCCCGACCAGGCTGGCGCACTGCTCGGTCAGGCCCACGGCATTGCCAAAGCGGCTCGCAAGCAAGTTCGCGGTCTCATTCGCAACTCAGCCTGACACCCGGCCGATCCGAGCTTTGGTCGTGAGATGTCGCTGAACGACATCGCACGACCAACGCTGTCGTTGGGCTCAGCCGAACCAGCCGGTCACGTCAACCACCAACTGAGTGGTCGAGTTGGTGGTCACACACCACCGGCCATCGTTGGTGGCGATCCCGGTAACCAGAACCGCAGTATTTCGCACGGCTGGATAGCGCAGCATCGACAACGGCAATACCGGGATCTGGCATGAGTCGACCGTCACCCAACCGGCACCGGCTGCGTCGACAGCGGTGAACTGTGCGGCAACGGCGCGTACCACGCCTGGCCCTGGTAGCCCGCCGGTACCGGCCACCCCGACAGATCGGGTCAGCCCACGTGTGGCAGGGCCTGTCCAACCGACGCCTTCTCGCGTGTCAGCCAGCCGAAACGGGGTGACAGCATGAAACGTCGTCGTCGCTGTCGGCCCGAACCAGCCGACCACGTCGACCGTGAGATGCATTGGAGCACTCACGTAGAAGCACACCTCGCCGGATGGTCCCACCGCTACCTCGACATGGTTGGTCACCGAACTGCCGGCCGCGACGTTGGCGGCGCTAACAAGCGGCATCGGCGAATCACAAGGCCAGGCCGTGACGAAGCCGGCCGTAGCAGCGTCCAGCGCATGAACCGTGAGCGCCACGGCACCAGCAACTGCACCTGCAACTGCACCTGCACCTGCACCTGCACCTGCACCAATTGCTCCACCCAGTGCAACGGCGGCAAGGTTCACCCTCACGACCGTGCCAGTGGACAGGCGCGAGCCACCTCGTGAATCGAATCCGCGCTGCGCCACGATCGGCTCGAACCCTGCAGCGGCAGATGTCGAGTACACGCCGAACAGGTCGACCACTACATCGGTGGGGACATTGCTGAACACACAGAACGTGCCATCGGGACCAAGTGGAACCAGCGCGGTTCCACCGACGATCTGTCCGGCGAGCGGCTGTACCGTGGCGGTCAACGGCCGGTCGACACCACACGGGTATGCGGTCAAGAAGCCGTCAGCAACGGAATTCACGGTGGTGATATTGACTGCCACCGCGGTAGCCGCGTCGTCCACCGGTGGTTGGACCACGATGGTGCAGTTGCTCCCAACCGGTGCTCGAGCAGTACCAAACCCCTCGCGGGAGTCCACCAACCGCACGGGTGCGATCGGTTGGAACCTGGCGGCCGGAGCGGTCGCCGGCGGGCCGGTCACCGGGGGCGGCTGACGATCGGCACATGGACCCGGCGACGGTGCACCAGCGGCGGGCAGACCCGGGGCGGGCAGACCTGCGGCAGGGCCGGTTGGTGGCGTTGCTTCGCCGCGGCGTTGGAACCAGTTCGACTTCAGCCCGAGGGCCCGTCGAAACTGATCACCGGTGATGGTGACCGAGCCGGACGTTCCGGTGACCACCATCGTCACGACACGACCACCCCAGTCGCCCTGCCCGGTTCGCTGTGTAACGGTCAACCCGGTGTACACGCCGATCGTCGGCCACGCTTTCGCAATCGTTGTTGTCGAGACGACTGCTGTCCATTGATGGGCCGGGTTTCCGGCCGCCGCATCGCCCTCGTCGATCACCGCCGGGAACCCCAGCGTGCTGGCCGCCGTGTAGCCCCCCGACGACGCGGAGAACATCGCGTACGCCACGGGCCCGGTGGCCGATCCAACCCTGCGGACGATGCCCGAGGTGGCCAAGACTGCGGCGTCTGTAGCCGGTTGCTCGACGCGGTTGTAGGCGGCGCCTATCGCCGACCGCCACGCCGCGCCCGGATAACTCTGGCAGACCAGATCGCACGTCTTCGCATACGAATATTTGTTCTCGGCGATGCCATAGCTGCGAGCCGCGACCGCTTGAGCCTGCAGGGCCTGCGCTCCCCTACCACCACCCGCCGGTCCCCACGATGCCGACATTTCAGTGGCAACGATCGGGCGTAGGTACTGCTCGACCGGCACATCGTTGACCGTGCGGTTTTCGCCGGCCGTTCCGTTCGCTGCCCGGATCACTCCCCTGTATGAGCGCACCTTGCCTAATGGTTCGCACACCGCCAGCAGATCGGCGACATTGGTACTCGACGAGACATCGACCAGCGTACGGATGGTCACCATCGGCAACGACGTTCCAACCACCATCCACCCCGAGGTGAGCGGGTCAGTCGGTGCCGGGCAGACCGCAGCGTCACTGCGCGCCCAGACGGTGTAGCTGCCGGGAGCGGTCTCGCGGGCCACGACCGATGGCCACGGCCCTGCGTCGATGCCATCGACCTTCAGTTGAGACGAGTCGTGCACCACTGCTGTCTGCTGGTCGTCTTCAGCCATCAGCCGCACCGTGATGTTCGACGTACCGGGCACACCGGCGATGTCACTGGCAGCCGACACCGTACCGCCGTAGTAGTGGTCGAGAATCTGGGTGGCCGTCCAGCCGAAATTCACCGCATACCCGTACGCACCCCATTGACTGAGCCCGATGCCATGGCCATTGCCGTGGCCGTCGAGTTGCACCGAGTCACCGCTTTCACCGCTCTCACCGCTCTGGTGTGGCACGGCTGGCAGGCTATTCGAGGCCGAAACGGGCACCGACGAAAGAGTCCCAGCCAACACCAACAGGCACGCGGCAGACCGTCGCCGACCTTTCATTCCCAGTACATCGGTACGTGTGAACGCTGACTTGAGCACAAAGTTGCAGAGGGCGAAATCATCCGACCTTTGGCGTTGGGCTGTCATTGACAACGACCCGACGCCAAAGCTCAGCCCTCGTGCTGAGTTTGGAGCGCCCGATGCGTCCGCCGTGATGCCGCCCCACCTCACCCGCAACTTGCGACAGCCTGCCAGATACCCGATAATCATGACAGGGCTCAGATAGCCTCGCTTGTTCGTGGCCCACAACGACTCGAACACCTCGTCTCGGATGCCATTGCCAGAGGGCACCATCCCTGTAGCAATGGGCTTGCTCGTCGCCGGAATCTGTAGCTTCGCCTTCTTCCGGGTCGGCAAGGTGGCCCTCGGCAGCGAGGAGGCCTTCAAACCGGTGATCAGCCTGTGGTTCGCCACGTTCGCACTGGCGCCCGGGTTCTTCCTCCCACTCGAACAAGAACTTGGCCGGGCGCTGTCGGCCAGGCGGGCACTCGGCCAGGGCGGTCGCCCTGTGGTGATGAAGGTGCTCACGCTGGGCACCATCTTGCTCATCGCGGTCATCGTCACACTCGGCGTAGCCGGACCATGGTTGCGTACGTCCTACTTCGACGGCAGCTGGGTGATGGTCATTGCGCTCATGGTGGCGATCGGTGCCTACGCGCCAACCCACTTATCGCGGGGCGTGTGCAGCGGCACCGGCCGGTTCCGCGCCTACGCCATCGTCATGGGCGCCGACGGCCTCGTGCGGATCATTCTGTGTCTGATACTTGCTGCAATCGGTGTGAAGGCGGTGGGGTGGTACGGCTTCGCGGTAGCACTCGCCCCGCTCGTCGGCGTCTTCGCCGTGATGTCGCGGGGACAACTGAAGACCGAGCCCGGCCCCGACTCGTCGTGGTCCGAAGTCACGCCCAACCTCGGCTGGCTGCTACTCGGTTCGGTTATGGCCGCGGCGCTGGTCAACGCCGGCCCGATCGCCACCAACCTGCTTGCAGAGGAAAGCGACGGTAATCTGGTTACGCGGTTCGGTCAGGGCGTCATCTTGTCGCGCATCCCGCTGTTCTTGTTCCAGGCGGTTCAGGCAGCCTTGCTACCGCGCCTGTCACGGCTGGCGGCAACGGGTGAAATGGTCGAGTTCCGCCAGGGCTTCGCGAAACTCCTGCGGATCGTCGTCGCCGTCGGCGCCGTCGGTGTCCTTGGGTCGTTCATCCTCGGACCGTTCGTCGTCAAGACGTTGTACACCACCGACCTCAGTCGGAGAACGCTCGCCATGCTCGCCCTCGGCAGCGCGTTCTACATGCTCGGCCTCGCCATCGCACAGGCTGTCATCGCCTTACACGGGCATGCTCAGGTGGCACTCGGGTGGAGTGTCGGGATGGCTGGATTCGTGCTCACCACCTGGGCACTGCAAGGCGAGGTGTTCCGACGGGTCGAGATAGGCCTACTGGTCGGCTCGTTCGCCTCAATGGTGGTGTTCTGGTTGGCACTGAGGGCCCGACTACGCGCCGGCGCAGTGCCCGATCAGGGATCGTTGATAGAGGCGCTGACCGACGTGCCGATGGAGAGCTGAACCCCCTCAGCGGCGCCGGAGCTTGGCGGTCTCGAGGGCGAGATCGTGCTTGACCATCATCGAGATCAACGTAGGGAAATCGACCTCCGGCTTCCAACCGAGTTGACGATGCGCCTTGGTGGCATCGCCGATGAGCAGATCGACTTCGGCGGGGCGATAGAACTTCGGATCCTGACGCACGTACGGCCGCCAATCCTCGATACCAACCTCGGCAAACGCCCGCTCGACCAGGTCTTCGATACTGTGCGTCTGACCGGTGGCGATGACGTAGTCATCGGGTTCATCCTGTTGCAGCATCGCCCACATCGCCTTGACGTAGTCGCCGGCATAGCCCCAGTCGCGTTTGGAATCGAGATTGCCCATAACGATCTCGTCCTGGATGCCGAGCTTGATACGAGCGACCGAGTTGGTGACCTTGCGGGTGACAAACTCGAGCCCGCGACGTGGGCCCTCGTGATTGAACAAGATGCCGGAGCAGGCAAACAGCCCGTAGCTCTCGCGGTAGTTGACGGTGATGTCGTGGCCGAAGACTTTGGCGCACCCGTATGGCGACCGGGGATGGAATGGCGTCATCTCGGTCTGAGGGGTCTGGCGCACCTGACCGAACATCTCTGACGAACTCGCTTGGTAGAACCGGATCGCGTTGTTCTGGCTACCGCCGACGATGCGCACCGCATCGAGCATTCTCAACACACCGGTACCGGTGATGTTGGCGGTGAGTTCGGCCTGGTTGAACGACATTGCCACGAACGAAATGGCCGCCAGGTTGTACACCTCGTCGGGCTGGCTCAACTCGAGCGCTTTCACAATCGACGGGAGATCGGCAAGATCACCCGGCACGGGCTCGACGTACGGGAACTCGTCGCGCATCGCAGTCATCTTCGGGTTGTTCTGGCCTTTGACCATGCCGAACACCTCGTACCCCTTACCATGCAGAAACTCGGCGAGGTGTTGACCGTCTTGACCGGTGATGCCGGTGATGAATGCGCGGGGCATGAGAACTTCCTTACTTGGACACGGACCCGCAGAGTCTAGGAGCGTTGGCTCACAACACCGCTGATAGCGTCAGGCGCCAGCCATGACTGCTCATTGTTGTTTGTCGTTCCCTGGCGTGTCGCGATACGGGTATCAGCGGTGAGTGTGACCGTGGCGATCGACGTCGGGCCGCTCGCCGGCAGTCGTACAGGTATCGGGGTTGCGGTCGCAGAACTCCACGGCGCGCTCAAGCGCCGTAGCGATATCACGCTGATGCCCTACCTCACCAGTTTCCGGGCACGGCCAGATGCGGGGGTCACCCGGCTGCCGCTACCGGCCGCCGTGGCCCACCGATTGTGGAGCCGAACAAGCCATCCGCGTGTCGACCGGTGGCTGGCGGGCGCGCAAGTGATTCACGGCACCAACTACGTGGTGCCACCCAGTCGGCTCCCGCGACTGGTGTCGGTCTACGACTGCTGGTTCCTCGACCATCCGGATCATGCCCATCCGGAAGTACGAAGAGCCGGCCGCGTCCTTCGCCACTCTGTCGACTCCGGAGCGGTCGTTCACGTCTCGTCGAAGGCTACGGCCCACGCGATGCGGAGGCATTTCCCAAGCGCCCGCATCGAAACGATCCACCTCGCACCGATCCGCCTGAGCCCGCCTGCATCGCACAGCCCGCTCCCCGAACTTGGCACTCACCCGTTCATCCTCTCGGTCGCCACCCTCGAACAGCGCAAGAACCTGACCACGTTGGTGGCTGCATTCGGCGAACTCGCTACTGAGCATCGCACCCTGAGGCTCGTGCTCGCGGGGAGCAACGGCGACGACCGTCGACCGATCGAGCAAGCAATCGAACGGCTCCCCCCCGGCACCCATGACCGCGTGTTGCTCGCCGGATACGTCGATGACACCGACCGCTCATGGCTCCTCCACAACGCCCGCGTGCTCGCTTATCCCTCGCTCGACGAGGGGTTCGGCTTCCCGCTGCTCGATGCCATGCAGGCCGGAGTTCCCATTGTTGCCTCGACTGCCGGATCGATTCCCGAGGTGGCGGGCGGCGCTGCCCTACTGTGCGGCGCTCACGACACCGTTGACCTTGCCGAGTGCCTTCGTACGGCGTTGTTCGACGAAGATGCCCGGGCGCAACTCGTTGCTGCCGCACCAGACCAGTTGGCTCGCTTCACCTGGCAGCAAACGACGGACCAGTTCGCGGAGCTGTACACACGACTCGCAGGAGGATCCTGAATGATCACCGTCATCTGTGGCGGCGTCGGCGCCGCCCGATTCCTCCGCGCGCTTCGCTTGGTGACTGACCCGCACGAGGTGATCGGCGTTGTCAACACCGGAGACGACACGACGCTGCACGGACTCGCCATTTCGCCCGATCTCGATACCATCACCTACACGTTGGCCGGAGCAATCGACCCCGAGCGCGGGTGGGGACTCGTCGACGAGACATGGACCGCGATGTCGGCCCTGCAGCGCTATGCAGACGTTCGACCGGCCGGGTCCACCGCCGCGCCGACATGGTTCAACCTGGGCGACCGTGACTTGGCGACCCACTTCTACCGCACCGCCCGCCTTGCCGAAGGTGCCACCCTCACCGAGGTTACCGCTGAGATCTGCGCGGCATGGGACATCCCCGAGCGGTTGATCCCGATGTCCGACGACCGGGTGGCCACCATCGTCGACCTCGTCGACGGGCGCACCGTGTCATTTCAGGAGTACTTCGTCCAACTGCACCATGGCGTACCGATCCGCGCCGCCCGCTTCGTCGGCGCGCAGCAGGCAACGCTCCAGCCAGCAGCCGCCGCGGCAATCGCCGAGGCCGACATCGTGGTGATCGCCCCCTCGAATCCGATTGTGTCGATCGGGCCACTACGCGCGTTGGCCGGCTTCGATGCATTGCTCACGGCCCGGCGCGACACCGTTGTGGCCGTCTCACCGATCGTCGGTGGCGCCGCGCTCAAGGGACCCGCAGATCGCATGCTGGTGGAGTTAGGCATGGGTGCCTCGGTCACCGCCGTGGCCCGGCTGTACTCCGAGATTGCATCGGCGTTGGTGATCGATCCCGTCGATGCCCACCTTGCAGACGATGTGTCGGCCGCAGGAATGCGACCAATCGTGACACCGTCGATCATGAGCACTCCCGAGATCAGCGCCCAGTTGGCCCGAGCCGCACTACAAGCGGCACACCGCAGCTGAGCCCCCCTCGTCAACGACTCCTTGTCAACGACTCCTTGTCAACGACTCCTCGTCAACGACTCCTCGTCAACGACCCATTGCCCGTAGGCCAGCGTCGAGCGTGGTCCACGGTGCCCAGGCCAGATGGATTCGGGCCCGGGTCGGCGACACCGAGATTCGCGCCAGATCGTCATCGCTCGTGGGAACCAGTTGCGGTGTCATCGCGTCCGGCCCGCCGATGGCCGCCCAGAGATCACGGATCGAAGTGAGCACACCGGTTCCGATGTTGACGACCAACCCGCTGCCGCGCTTGGCCGACCGGACGAGGGCGTCGACGGTGTCGTCGATGTACACGAAATCGCGTGCCTGGCGCCCGTCACCCACGAACGTCGGCGGTACGCCCGCCGTTCGCGCCGCGAACAACGCCGCGACCACCCCTCCGTCGGCCCGTTGCCGTGTGCCGTACACACTGGCAACGGCAAGCGCCGAGAACTCGACGTCGTACTGGCGACGATAGGCGGCCAACAGTTCAGCGACCGTCTGCGCGATCACGCCGCCAGCACCGACTGGTGCCCAGGCGCGGCCCTCCTTCACCGGCAACTCGCGCGCCGGAACCTCACCGTAGAGCGCCCCGGCCGGCAGCGTCGTCACCACCTTCCCGATGCCATGCGTGCGGGCGGCCTCGAGCAGATTGATCGTGCTCTGGACCGATCGTGCGAGCACCTGTGGCCCCGAGCGTCCGGGTGGCGACCAGCCGAGGTGAAAGATCACCTCCGGCTCGCGCATCGCCACCAGTGACACGAACTCGTCGGTGCCGGCGTCGAGGTGATGGATCTTCAGTTCTGCTCCGAGCGCACGAGCGTCGGCAAGATTGGCCAACGATCCGGTGGACAGATCGTCGACCACGTCCACCGTATGACGCTCGGCGAGTAATCGATCGACGAGGTGTGATCCGATGAACCCCGCGCCGCCGACGACCATCGTCCTCACGGCGTGTCCAACGTGCGCATCACTCCATCATCGCAGCAGGGCGCCAGTGCTGCGCAACACAACAGCATCACTGCGGTCAGGAGGCGTCTGGATCGGGTCGGCACGCACCCGACAACAACTCCTCGGCTGCGACCACCCCGTCGGCTCCGATCACGCTGTCGACCACCCTGGCCCCCGCGCCAATGCGGCCCATCACGATGGATCCATCAACGTAGGCTCGTTGGCCCACCACGGCACCATCGAGCACGACCGACTCGACTACCACCGCGTCAGCTTCGACCCTGGCATGGGCGGCGACGAGCGACCGATCGATGGTGGCAGAGGCGTGGACGTCGGCATCGGCAGCGACCGGTTGGCACGAATCGTGCGGGCGGCCACCGGCCACGAGATCGAGATTTGCTGACAAATATAATGCCGGTGTACCTGTGTCGACCCAGTAGTCATCGGTGGCGAGGGCATACACGCCGCCGCTTTCGACGATGGCGGGAAATGTCACCCGTTCGATCGAGGCCTTCACACCGAGCTCGATTCGCTGCAACACCGATGGTTCGAGCACATAGGTGCCAGCGTTGATCAGGTTGCTCGGTGCCGTCCCAGGAGCGGGCTTCTCGACGAATCGCTCGACCCGTCCGGCGGCATCGAGCGCCACGACACCGAAAGCAGACGGATCGTCGACGGCGATCAGGTGCAAGGTCGCCTCGGCCCCTCTGGCCCGGTGGAATGCAACCAACGCCGAGACATCGAGGTCGGTGAGCACATCACCGTTGGCCACCACGAAGGTGTCGTCGATGCCCGAGAACTCCGCCGCGAAACGGATCGCACCCGCGGTGTCGAGTGGTTCGGGTTCGACCGCGTAGTGGAGCGTGGCGCCCGCACACGTCCCGTCGGGAAACGCCTGGACGAACGGCTCGGGCTTGAAACCCAACGCCAGGGTGACGTCGTCGACACCGCCACGAACGAGATTGGCGATCAGCCGCTGGATGATCGGCAGGTGACCCACCGGGAGCATCGGCTTCGGGACGCTGTAGGTGAGCGGCCGCAACCGGGTACCAAACCCACCGACCAGCACAACCGCGCGCATCAGCCGCCCGTTGTGGCCGTTGTGGCCGTTGTGGCCGTTGTGGCCGTTGTGGCCGTTGTGGCCGTTGTGGCACCTGTCGGCACCGTGGTCTCACCGGCACCGGCGACGACCGTGGATTGCGATGCACCGGTCGATGTGTCGGCAGCGCCGAGTGCAGGTAGGTCTTTCGCCCACGGCGGCATCACGATCTTGGTGCCTTTCGGTACGACGGCGATGGTGAACACCTGACCATTGGCATCGATCGGGGTGTTGGCCAGATCGGTGATGTAGGTCTGGCCGTCGCCCGTATCGGTGTAGCTGTTCCATTTCACCACCTGGATCTGCACATCTTCGCCGTTGCACTTGAACTCGCCGGCTTTGTAGCTGGCACCGCCCTGATCAGCAGGAAGCGTCAGGTCATTGGTGTTCAACTTGACGCCGTAGACATCGAGAAAGACACTCAGCCTGGCTCGGTCACCAACGGCCTTGGTACTGCTCGGGTGATAGTGAATGACCCCGTCACCATGGCTGTGAATACCGGTCGCCTGAAAAGCAACATCGACAAAGACCTTCTGCCCCGTCTGCGGGTCGGTGGTCTGGTCTTCCTTCGTCCCGGTGAGCTTCGGCAACCACCCATCGCACACGTACATGCCGTACGCGGCGTGCCAGTGATCTCCCACCTGCGGCGGACGTGTACCGGGGTCGGGTCGGCTCTGGCGTGCGTAGACGATGGTGAGTAGACCCAATGCCACGATGACGAATACGGCAATGGGGAACAACGAACCGCCTTGGAAGCGCACCTTTTTGCCCTTGCCCCGTTGGGCGAGCTTGGCGACTTTCTTAGCGGACGCGGACGATGATGAGGACGTGGCCACGAGGGCAGGAGCCTAGCGGTCACGACCGACGAATCTCCGTCGCTACGCCAGAGCAGACAATCACGGAGCGATCAGTCTGCGAATCAGCGCCTCATACGCCTGCGCAACAGCACGGGGCGACGCGGCACCCTCCACCCAAGCTCGACCCGCTGCACCCATTGCGCCCAGGGCCACCGGGTCGGTCAGCAACTGACGCACCGCCTCGATGAATTCGGCTTCCCGGTCGGGGGCCACAACCCTGCCTCCCCCGGAGGCCGACAGCATTCGTGGCACCTCGGTACCGGCGTCGATGGCAGCGAGCACCGGTCGGCCGGCAGCCAGAATCGAATACGTCTTCGATGGCACGCTGACGTTGCCCAACCCGGCGCGCAGCGGCACCACGTGCAGGTCGGCCGAAGCCAAGACCTCAGACAGCCGACCCTTTGGTTGATAGTCCGCGAAATACAGGTTCGCCAGATCGGCCGCCTGCCGTTGCAGTTCGACACGAGCCGCGCCATCGCCATTGATCACTACGGCGACTTCGGGCATCGCTCGGGCAGTGGCGATGAGTAGTTCGAGCGATTGCGAGAACCCGACATTTCCCGCGTACATCACGACTGGTTCGTCGCCGATACCCAGTTCGCTCCTGTACTGCGTCATCCGGTCACCGGGAGTGATGAACGCAGTATCGACGAAGTTGGGGATGACGTGAACCCGGCTTCGTCGTGAGGGCTTGACCTTTGCGGCGACGTTTGCCCGAAGGTCCTCGCTGAGTACCGTGACCGCTGCTGCCAGGCGATAGCTCACGCGCTCGAGCAGGCGAGCAGCAGCAATGATCCGTCGATCGGTGATCGCTCCGGTTTGCACCGCCGCGTCGGGGAACACGTCTTGGATGTTGAACACGAGCGGCCCCCGGCGTACCACATGGGTGAGCCACCCAGTGAGGCCGAGTGTGAGCGGCGGCGACATTGCAATGACTGCGTCGACGCGACCACCACGCAACGAAGCGGCGCCTGCGAGTACGGAGAAACCGACAAACCCCGCGGCACGCCGCAACAGGTTCTTCTTGTCGCCACCGGGAAACGGGTGGATCCGGGTGATCGAGCCCCAAGCGGTGCGCTCGCGGCGCACCCACTGACGGATGGCGTCAGGTTGCCAGCCCGGCTCGATCCGGTGCTCTCGATACCACGGTAGGGCGCTGATCACGTGCACCTCATGACCGAGCACGACGAGTTCCTCGACGAGTCGGCTGATCACCTCGCCCGTGGGGGCGGTGTCGGGGGCAAAGTGTGGGCACAACACCGCAAGCCGGAGCGGCTGAGCGACCCCGGTCACGTTCCCACCGCCTGCAGGTACGCCGTGTACAGCGCTTGACCCGACCGGTACGACGTAAACGCCTGCACACGTTCACGGCCTGCAGCCACCAACTCATCACGATGTTGTCGCACCTCGTCGAGTGTGTCGGCCCATGCGTCGATGGACAGGGGCCTCACGATGGCAGCGTCGCCGGCTACGTCGGGCAGGCAGGTTGCATCGCTGCAAATCACCGGAGTGCCAAGGGCCATCGCCTCGATCAACGGGGCACCAAAACCCTCGTACTCACTGGGGAACACCAGCGCCGTGGCGATAGCAAGCAGCCCGTTGCGATCCGCGTCGGAGACCCGTCCCGGTCTCACGATCCGGTCGGATACGGTCGCGCCAGCGTTTCGGATGGCAGCCGCGAGATCGTCCTCGGCCCCACCAGCACCACCGAGTAACACCAGCCGAAGTGATGGGTCGGTCCATGGACCAGCCAGCAGATCGACGAGGAACCGGTGGTTCTTGTGCGGATGAGTGATCGCCGGGTACACAAGTACCTGGCCTTCGCCAAGGCCAAACGTGCGCCTGAGCACAGGTCCGGGCGTGCGCTCGGCAAGCATCGCCGGCTCGTACCCGTGCGGCACCACAATCACGCGTTCCGGGGCGATACCAAAGTGTTCGATGACCGTGGCGCGCACGTACTCGCTGGGAACCGTCACCACGGCCGCCTCGCGCGCCGACCTCGGAATCATCGCATCGAGATACCGTCGTTTGACCGCGGAGAAATACTGCGGATAGGTGCGGTACTGCAAGTCGTGGATCGTCAGCACGTACGGCCGCTGAGCGCGCGGCGGTGCGGTGCCGCCGCCGTGATGCACGAGTTGGTGCGCAGCGGTGCGTTTGCGTAGCCACCGTGTCTCGGAAACGACGCGCCGCCACCGACTTCGGCCATCGATTGGAGCTACGACAAATCGACCGACCGATTCGAGTTCTGGATGTGCAGCGTCGAACGCAAGCGACCCGTACATCGTGAGGTCGACGTCGACGCCCGTTTCGTCCAACCCAAGCAACTGCCGAACGAGGTACTGCTCCGACCCGCCGACCTGGCCGGGAACGCACCACATCAAGTTGACGGCAACGCGCAATCTGCTCGGTTCGACTACTGGCGCGGTACCACTCGATGTCATCGCGCAACTTCACGGTACGCGGCAGCGGTCAGCGCCGCCGTGGCGGCCCAACTGAGCTTGTGCGCCCGGGCGAGACCCTTCGCCGAGAGCTCGGTACGGCGTGCTGCCGCCTCTTCGATTCCGCGGGCAATGTCGGCCGGGTCCTTCGGCTGCACCAGCACAGCAGCGTTGCCTGCCGTCTCCTCGGTAGCCGTGCCCGCGCTGGTGACCACAGGGACGCCCTGCGCCATTGCCTCCAACACAGGCAGGCCATACCCCTCACGCTCGCTCGGGTAGCAGAACACGTGGGCACCCGCGTACATCGGGTTGAGATCCTCTTTGGGTACGAACCCGACGAACCGCACATCCGCCGACCGATCGATGTCGATCTCACCCCACCCGCCAGCACCAGCCACAACGAGCGGTACTGGGTCATCCAACTGAGCCAAGGCAGCCACCAAACCGCGCAAGTTCTTGCGAGGTTCGACGGTGCCAACGAACAGCAAGTACCGCTCGGGCAGCGAATACAGCGCGCGGACCCGTTTTACCTCGGCGGGCGGTGCTTCGTCGACCTCCACACCGAGCGGCACCAGGCGCAGGCGCTCGGCACCGATGCCGGCGCTCAGACAATCGTCCATCGTGACCTGGCTGCTGCACAGCACCAGGTCGGCCCGCCGAACAATCTGGGCGAGGCTGTCAGTGAAGACGCGTACCCCATGACGTGTGAAGTGTCCAGGTTCGTGCAGGAACGCCAGGTCGTGCAGGGTCACCACCAACGGAGCGGCGGTGGGTGGTGGGATGATCGCCGTGGCATGCGTGACGTCGACTCGTCCCGTTGCACGCTCGATGGCGGGGTGACCGAAACGCAGCCAGGCCTCGTACAACCAGGGCGAACCGAGTGACAGATGGGCAATTGGAATCGGTGGGGTCCACGGATCGGGCGGCAGGTGTTTGTGTCGGCCGGCGACGCCGATCAGACGGATGTCGTCGTGGCCCGCCATCGCCTGAGCAATCCGGACAGCGGCCACTGCAGTACCACCCGGCACCGCGTGCCAGCACTGTTCCAATGTGTAAGCGACTCGCACGCCACCATCATGGCCGCGCCCGCTGCTCCTTCGATGGGTTCACGTTCCTGATCCTCGATGGACTACCATTTTCACATGCGCACACAGTTGCCACCTTCGGCCCTCGCTCGCGATGAACGGTTCCACCGAATCACGACCGAAGAGCGCTTCGCGGACGAACGCCTCAACGGCGCTGGCGAGGACCGACGGATGGACCCGGCAAGTTCCGAGTCGGCCGATCGTGCCCGGCGCCAGATGCACGGCATCTTCGTCGGTGAGATCCAAGCCCTCGAAGGCGCAGGACGCACGGCGTTCGACTACGACACCTCCGAGACTCCATTCGCAATGAAACTCGACATGGCTCGACAGTGCTGGGACGAGGCCCGCCATGTCGAGATCAGCCTGCTGCTCGGTGATCACATGGGCACCGACGTCGGCGAGTACAGCGAGGCTGTGACGTTGTTCGAGGCCGCCTGCCACCCGGATCCCGTGTTTCGCCTCGCGGGCGTCAACCGCGCCCTCGAGGGATTGGCCATCGACGTGTTCACCACCATGCGCGACTTCGCGATCGAGATGAACGACCAGGTGCTGTACTTCGCCGAAGACTGGATGCTCGCCGACGAGGTGACACACGTCAAGATGGGCAGCAACTGGCTGCGCGAGATCACCAAGAACGACAAGGAGCGCCAAACTCAGGCGTTGGAGTTCCAGCGCACCGTTGACGGCTTGTTCAACTTTCGTGGCATGCGTGGCGAGGGTCGCGAAGCCTCCATCCGCCTGGCGCGCAAGTTTCGCGAGATGGCCGGGTTCGCCACCGAGGAGATCGACGAGATCGCGGCGATGGCCACCGCCGACCGCGAAGCTCGCCTCGCCGCGTCGTCTGCGACAGCCACCGCGATCTGACGCCCGCGACGAGCCTCAGAAACGCGCGACGAGCGCGGCCAACGATTCGCGGAAGTCGGGAAGCAACGGCAATTGCGCGGCCCGTAACACTGCGTTGTCGAGCACGCTGTTTGCAGGACGTGGCGCTGGCCGCAATGGGCGCAGGTCGGCCGATGCAATCGGTCGCACCATGTCGGCCGACCTACCCGAGGCCACAACGACCGCCTGAGCGAACTCGAACCAACTCACT
>JANYDH010000202.1 GCA_025359865.1 Actinomycetes bacterium
ATCTCACGGCCAAAGCTGCTGGTGGGGGCTACGGGAGGGCGGTGAGGATGGCCACAGCGTCAGCCAACGGTACGTCTCGACGGTCGCCTGTGCGGCGGTCTTTCAACTCGACCATGCCATCGGCAAGGCCACGGCCGACCACCACGATGGTGGGAACGCCGAACAGGTCGGCGTCGTTGAACTTGATACCTGGCGAGACGCCAACACGGTCGTCGAGCAACACCCGCAGGCCGGCAGTTTCGCACGCAATGGCGAGTTGTTCGGCGGCCGGCAACTGGGGATCACTGGGCTTGCCGGTGGCCACGATGTGCACGTCGGCCGGTGCCACTTCTCGGGGCCAGACGAGCCCGCGGTCATCACAGTTGAGCTCGGCGATAGCTCCGACCGCGCGGGAAACCCCGATGCCGTATGAACCCATGGTGACCACCCGGGTCTTGCCGTTCTGGTCGAGCACGGTGAGGCCGAGTGCTTCGGCGTACTTGCGGCCGAGTTGGAAGATGTGGCCGATCTCGATGCCGCGAGCGATCTCGAGCGGCGAGCCGCATTTCGGGCAGGGGTCGCCACCGTGCACCTCTGCCGCCTCGATCACGCCATCCGCTGTGAAATCCCGGCCGTACGTGAGGTCGACGACGTGGCGACCCAGTTCGTTGGCACCGGTGATCCACCGGGTGCCGTCGACGATGCGCGGATCGACCACGAACCTGATGCCTGCCGACTTGTTCTCTCCGAGCGATCCAGGTCCGATGTAGCCCTTCACGAGATGCGGGTTCTTGGCGAAATCTTCCTCGGTGAACGGTTCGATCTCGGCCGGCGAGACCTGCGCTTCCAGGCGCTTCATGTCGACCTCGCGGTCTCCGGGTACACCGATGGCCAGCGCCGAGTGTGTTCCGTCGGGGTGCTTCAGTTTCACGATGAGGTTCTTCAGCGTGTCGGCCGCCGTCCATTCGCGGTCCGGTCGTCGCAGATCGTCGCGGGCGTTCATCAAATCGACCAACGTCTGGATCGTCGGCGTATTCGGCGTGGCATGCACTCGGGCTTGTGGCGCGTCGGCGAGCGGTATGGCATCGGGAACGGCAACCTGCACCGCTTCGGTGTTGGCCGCGTAGTCACACGTGGAACAGCGAACGTAGGTGTCTTCGCCCACCGCGAGGGGGGCCAGGAACTCCTCGCTTGCGGACCCGCCCATCGCCCCGCTCATGGCGGACACGATGACGTAGGGCATGCCGAGCCGTTCGAACGTGCGCTGATAGGCGGCGCGATGCTTGTCGTAGCTGTTCTGCAGGCCCGCATCGTCGAGGTCGAAGCTGTAGGAGTCTTTCATCGAGAACTCCCTGCCTCGAAGTAGGCCGGCGCGCGGCCTGGCCTCGTCGCGGAACTTGTTCTGGATCTGGTAGATCACCAGTGGCAGGTCCTTGTAGCTGCTGTACAGGTCTTTCACCAGCAGCGTGAACATCTCCTCGTGCGTCGGGGCGAGCAGCATGTCGATGTCGCGCCGGTCCTTCAGGCGAAACAGGTTGTCGCCATAGTCCGTCCAGCGACCGGTGATCTCGTACGGCTCGCGAGGCAACAAGGCAGGGAAGTGGACCTCTTGGAAGCCTTCGCGGTCCATTTCTTCACGAATAATCCGCTCGACATTGCGGTACACGATCCAGCCCAGCGGCAACCAGGTGAAACAGCCGGGAGCGGCGCGGCGAATATACCCACCACGCACGAGCAGCCGATGGCTCGCCACCTCGGCATCGGCGGGATCCTCTCGGAGGGTACGGACGAACAGCGATGACAGACGTAGCACAGGCGTGAAGGTTAGCCCGAGGGGCACACGCCCGACCCGGAGTTCCAACGTTCCGGTATAGTGGCAGACGTCCTTGAGTTCGACGAACCGAAGGCGTGGGCCGTCAGGTCCACGCCTTCTTCACTGATTCGGCCCGGTTCGGCCAAGAATCAGCGACCCAACTGAATACCAAACAACGAAAAGGAGGTGGCTGATGAGCGAAGACGCAACGATCGACAAGGTAACAAAGATGGTCGCGCCGCTCCTCGCCGACCTCAAACTCGATCTCTACGACATCGAGTTTCGCGGGGGCAACCTGCGCATCACCATCGATACTCCGCCAGGCTCTGCGTCTGGTGTCAACCTCGAGCAAATCTCGTTCGTCACCCGGATGATCTCGCGTGACCTCGACCACGACGACCCGGTACCCGGCCGCTACACGCTCGAGATCTCGAGCCCTGGTCTCGAGCGCACCATGCGCACCCCGCAACATTTTCAACGCGAGATCGGCAAGACCGTGGCCTTGCGCCTGCGTGATACCGCTCAGGGTGATCGCCGGGTCTCTGGCATCTTGATCGCGGCGAGCGAGTCCGACATCACCGTGCAACTCGACGACGCTGAACTGACCCGGCGGGTCATCCCACTCATCCAGATCGATCGTGCCAAGACTGTCTTTGCCTGGGGTCCTGCCGCGAAACCCGGCAAGGGCCCATCCGTGAAACCCAGCTCGAAACCCAGCTCGAAACTCAGCTCCAAACTCAGCTCCAAGGCAGCTTTTGCAGCGAGCAAGAAAAAGCGGTCTACCGCCGCGGTGGGGTCAGGCCTGATGCCGGGCCCGTCCGACGAACTCGATCCCCCGGCCGACATGGGCCACTTCCTCACATCCGACAACACGACCCAGGAGGCGTCATGAGCAGTATCGACATGTCCGAAGCCGTCCGCATGCTCGCCAACGAAAAGAACATCTCCGTCGACACCTTGCTTCACGTTTTGGTCGATGCGCTTGCCACTGCGTACAAGCGCCGCACAGGCGCTGCTGAAGAAGTGGTGGTCGAGGTCAATCCTGACACGCTCGAATTCACGTTCACTGCCTACGATGTCGACGAAGATGGTGTGTGGGTCAATGAGCGCGACGACACACCCCGCAAAGAAGAGATGGGCCGCATCGCCGCCCAGACCTTCCGTCAGGTGATGGGCCAGCGCATCCGCGAAGCCGAACGCGATCGCAAGTTCGAAGAGTACGCAAACCGCGAGGGCGACATCGTCACAGGAATCATTCAGCAGACCGATGCGCGCTACACGCTGCTCGATCTCGGCCGGGTCGAGAGCCTGCTGCCACAAGCCGAGCAGGTCCCGTTCGAACGTCCCGAGCCCGGTGCTCGGGTCAAGGCGTACATCGTCGAGGTTCGCAAGACGCCCAAGGGTCCGCAAATCGTCGTGAGCCGCACGCACCCTGGGCTCATCAAGCGGTTGTTCGAGCTCGAAGTCCCCGAGATCGCCGACGGTATCGTCGAGATCAAAGCGTGCGCCCGCGAGCCAGGACATCGCACCAAGATCGCGGTGTGGAGCAACGACCACAACGTCGACCCGGTGGGCGCGTGCGTGGGCGCTCGTGGTGGGAGGGTACGAATGGTCGTCAACGAACTCCGTGGCGAAAAGATCGACATCGTTCCGTACAGCGAAGACCTTCCGGACTTCGTTGCCAAGGCGCTGTCTCCCGCCAAGGTCACCCAGGTCATCATCAGCGCAGATGGCACGCAAGCCGACGTGATCGTGCCCGATCATCAACTCAGCTTGGCGATTGGTAAAGAGGGTCAGAACGCCCGCCTTGCCGCCCGCCTCACCGGTGTCCGGGTCGATATTCGCGGTGAGACACAGCTTCCGCGTGGCATGGAAGAAGAAGCCGACTACGAAGAAGGCGAGTGGGTGCAGAACGAGGCCGGCACCATGGAGTTCCACGGCGCCGACGGGTCTGTGGTCAGCGCCGATGCCTTCGAAGCAGACGCCGTAGCTACTGCTGGCGAAGCTACTGCTGGCGAAGCTACTGCTTCGCAGGCGACCGTCCCTGTGAACGAGGAGGGTGGCGACGAAACCAGTAGCTGAGCCGAGCGAACGCCAGCCGATGCGAACCTGTGTCGGCTGTCGGACCACATCGCCTGCGACCATGCTGTTCCGCTGTGCACTCGACCCCGCCGGGGTCGCAGTGGTCAGCCGGATGGCGCCGGGGCGCGGTGCGTGGGTGTGTTCTCCGGCCTGCTTCGACACCGCAGCCAGTACATCACGGTTCGCTCGAGCTTGGCGACGTCCGGTTATGGACGGCGCGCTCGCTGCGGCACGTGCCGAGCTTGTGAACGAATTCGAATCCACCTCCACAAAAATGAAACAATGGTCGATTGTCGGGGCAAGTCCCGTCACGTCGACGCCGATGAAAGGCTGAACGGGTTTTGGCGAAGAACATGCGCGTACACGAGCTCGCGAAAGAGCTCGGGATGACGAACACGGAAATGCTCGCGCTCACCGGTGCGATGGGAGTCGAGGCGAAGAGCCAGTCTTCCACCATCATCGAGGCGCAGGCGGACCGTCTCCGTCGTCGCGCGGAACGTGACGGCCTGACTCGGCCGGAGCAGCCCGAGGAGCACAAGGCCACGAAGCGGGCCGCCAAGAAGCCTGCGGAAGCACCAGTCGATGGTGCCGACGACGGTGCGGCCGCTGCATCGAAGCCGGTGAAGAAGACCGCGTCTGCTGCCAAGCCGGCCCCGGCCCCGGCCCCGACGTCGGCCGAGAGCGCTGTGCCAGCTGCGGATGCGCCAGCAGCGGTTGCTGCTGTTGAAGCACCCACTGCCGCAACGACGGCTGCCGCAACGACGGCTGCCGTGACGCCCGCCGCGGCGCGGCCCGCCGCTGTAGAGCCGGTGGCTGCTGCCGCCCGTGCGGAGGAGGCTGCGGCCCCCACGCCTGTTGCGGCCGAGCCGTCCCGACCTGAACCTGCTGTAGCAGCACCGGTAGCGCCACCCCTCGTTGCTACGCCTGTGACCTTAGTGGCGCCTGTGGTATCGGTGGTGCCAGTGGTATCGGTGGCCACGGGAGCACCGGCGAGTAGCGGTCCACCCCAAGCCGCGGCAGTCGAACACGACGAACCGCGCAAGATCCAGAGCACCCGACCATCGCCAACCGATCCGGGTCGCCCCAGTTCTGTAGCTGCGCGACCACTCCCGCCGCGCCCTGCTGGCCCGCCGCCAGGCGCACCGGCACCTCGGCCCGCGCCTGCCGCTGCACAACACGGTGGCCCCGCAGCTGCTGGTCCGGTCACCTCCGCTGGTGCGACCACACCTGAGGCCACCCGGCCCGTGTCTGCGTCGGGTCGACCGATTCCGCCGCCTCCCGGTGTACGCCCCATGTCCGCATCGGGTCGACCGATTCCGCCGCCTCCTGGTAGCGCGCGCCCGCCAGCTCCCGGTGCGGCCCGTCCTGGCCAACGCCCCGCCGGCCCGGGCGGCTATGCAGGTCGCCCAGCGGGCCCTGGCGGCTACGCGGGACGACCTTCAGGCCCAGGTAACACCGGTGGCTATGCCGGACGTCCAGCCGGTACCGGTGGCCCCGGCGGCTACGCGGGCCGACCGGCCGGCCCTGGCGGCGCACGTCCTGGCGGTCCTGGTGGATACGCCGGTCGCCCCGGAGGCCCCGGTGGTGCACGCCCAGGTGGTGGGCCTGGCGGTCCTGGCGGTCCTGGTGGTCCTGGGGGTCCTGGTGGTGGAGCCCGCCCTGGGTTCGCGCCTGGCAGCGGTCCTCGTCCCAGCGGGCAGCGCCGTGCCCCTCGCAAGAAGAGCCGTGCTCGTCGTCGTCGTGACTTCGACGCATTGGGCCCGCAGACCGGGGGCACCTACGTCTCCAGCGGCGCGCCGGTCCCCGAAGGCACCATCGTCATCGAGCGGGGGGTGTCGGCTCAGGAATTCGCCCCCAAGCTCAACCGCTCGGCCGCCGAGGTCATCAGGTTCTTGCTGCACAACGGCGAGATGGTCACCACCACGATGACCCTCACCGATGAGCAGATGGAACTGTTTGCGCTCGACGTCGGTGCTGATTTGTTGCTCGTCGAGCACGGCCAGCAAGAAGAACTCGAACTGCAAGCCATGTTCGACGACAGCGACGACGAAGAGCAACAGCAGCCTCGTGCTCCGATCGTGACCGTGATGGGCCATGTCGATCACGGTAAGACCACGCTGCTCGACAAGATCCGCAATGCCAATGTGGTTGCCGGCGAGGCCGGTGGAATCACCCAGCACATCGGTGCGTACATGGTGGATCGCCCCACCGGCAAGATCACCTTCCTCGACACTCCCGGTCACGCTGCGTTCAGCAAGATGCGTGCCCGTGGTGCCCAGGTCACCGACATCGTGGTGTTGATGGTCGCCGCCGACGACGGTGTCATGCCCCAAACCATCGAGGCGATCAACCACGCCAGGGCTGCCGATGTGCCGATCATCGTGGCACTCAACAAGATCGACAAAGACAACGCCGATCCGCAGCGAGTGCTCTCGCAGTTGGCCGAACAGCAACTCGTCCCCGAGTCGTGGGGTGGCGACACCATCGTGGTCGAGATGTCTGCTTCGCAGAACCTCGGTATCGATGATCTCCTCGAGCAACTGCTCGTGGTTGCCGAACTCGAAGAACTGTCCGCCAACCCGAATGGTCGGGCCAAAGGCGTCGTGCTGGAAGCCAACCTCGACACTGGTCGTGGGCCGGTGGCGACTATTCTTGTCGACAAGGGCACCCTCAAGGTCGGCGATCCCATCGTCGCCGGAGGGTCATGGGGCAAGGTTCGCGCCATGCTCGATTCGGCAGGCAAGCAGATCAAAGAAGCTGGCCCGAGCATGCCGGTCGTGGTGCTCGGCTTGTCGTCGGTGCCCAATGCGGGCGACGAGTTTCGCGCCGCACCCGATGAGCGCACGGCTCGCACGGTCGGCGAGGCACGCGAGCAGCGGTCGCGTCTCACCAACCAGCGCGGCGACGCGCGTGTAGCCCGCGGGGTGAAGTTGGAAGACATCTTCAGCCAGGTGCAAGCGGGCGAAGTGGCAACCCTGAACCTCGTGCTGAAGGCCGATGTGCAGGGTTCGCTCGAAGCTGTCACCGAAAGCTTGCGCCGTCTCGAGCGTGACACCGTCAAGTTGTCGTTCGTACATCGCGCCGTCGGTGGTATCACCGAAAACGACATCACGCTTGCCGCAGCTACCAACGCCACGATCATCGGGTTCAATGTTCGTCCCGACCGCAAGGCGCGTGCGCTGGCCGATAGCGAAGACGTCGAGATCCGTACCTACGAGATCATCTACAAGCTGCTCGAGGACATCGAAAAGGCCATGGTCGGCCTGCTCGCCCCCGAGTACGAAGAGGTCGTCACCGGCGAGGCCGAAGTGCGCGAAGTGTTCCGCGTTCCCCGCGTCGGCGCCGTCGCCGGTTGTCTGGTTCGTTCCGGCCAGATCACGCGTGGGTCCAAGGTTCGCTTCCTCCGCGATGGCGTCATCATCTGGAAGGGCAACATCCAGTCGCTGCGCAGGTTCAAAGACGATGCTCGCGAGGTTCGCGAAGGCTTCGAGTGCGGCGTTGGCCTGTCCGACTTCCAAGACCTCAAGGGCGGCGACCTCATCGAAACATTCGAAGAACGCGAGATTGTGAGAACGTGATCCGTGGGTGGCCAAGGCTGCTCGACGGTAGGTTCGACCTATGAGTGATCTCGAGTTCTTCTTCGATCCGGTGTGCCCGTTTGCGTGGGTCACGTCTCGGTGGGTCGTCGAGGTGCAGCGCCAACGTGACTACAAGGTCACGTGGCGGTTCATCTCGCTCGCGGTCATCAACGAACATCGAGTAGGGGTCGACGCGTGGTACACACCTGCCTACCGCGAGGTGCATGTCGCCAGTTCACAGACTCTGCGGGTGGCCGATGCGCTGCGTCTCACCGCCGGCAATGAAGCGGTGTCGGCGTTCTACACGGCGCTGGGCACGGCCTTCCACCCGGACCGTCGGCGTGATCAGTTCCTCGCCGACCCGCACGGCTTCATCGGCGAACTGCTCGTCGGCATCGGCCAGGACCCGGCACTCGCCGAGCACCTGGAGGACGAATCGCACGACCAGTACCTGCGCAACGAGAGCGAATTGGCGTTCACTCGCACCGGCAAAGACGTCGGCACACCCATCATCACGTTCCATCCCGGTACCGCGACCGAGTCCAGCTTCTTCGGTCCGGTCATCTCATGCGTTCCGCGTGGCGAAGCCGCCCTACGGCTGTGGGATGCCGTCGAGGTGCTCGCTACCACGCCCGGGATGGCCGAACTGAAGCGTTCGCTTCGCGATTCACTCGATTTTACCTGAGGCCCTCATGTCACGAGCTCGGCGACCCGCCCCATCTTCCACCCACCGGTACCCGCGCACGGCCCGGCTCAACACCTCGCTACGTGAGATCCTCGCCGACGAACTGACCCGTATCGACGACGAACGCCTCGATCTGGTCACGATCACTGCGATCGATGTCGACGCCGAGTTGAATCGGGCGATCGTGTTTTTCGACTCGCTCGACGGCCCAGCTGGCGATGCCGATATTCTCGATGCGCTGAACAGCCATCGGGTTCGGCTCCAGGGTTCGGTCGCCCGTCAGATTCGGGCGAAGAAGACACCGATCCTGTCGTTCAGGCCCGACGAGGTGATCCGATCTGCCGAACACATCCAGCAGATCCTGTCGGCCACCGACACGTTGCCCGAGCGGCCCCCCTCGCCGGATGGCGATGCCGATGCCGATGCCGATGGCGATGCCGATGCCGAAGCCGAAGCCGATGCCGAAGCCGCAGCCGAAGATGATGGCGAGGCGTAAGCCGGCCAGTATCCACGGTTTGGCGGTCATCGACAAACCGGCTGGCGTCACCAGCCACGATGTGGTGGGGATGGTCAGACGACACCTGAACGAGCGGCGCGTTGGCCACGCCGGCACGCTCGACCCCGATGCCATGGGTGTACTGCTGATCGGAGTCGGCAATGCCACGCGCCTGCTGCGGTTTCTCACCGCGCTCGGCAAGACCTATACCGCCGACGTGGTGCTGGGTACCGAGACCAGCACGCTCGATGCATCCGGAGATGTCACGGCCACGCATCAGATGGGTGCAGTCACACTCGACCAGGCTCGATCCGTGGTTGCAACCCATCTGGTCGGGCCGATCATGCAGGTTCCGCCGATGGTGAGTGCACTGAAGGTGGATGGCCGACGGCTGTATGAACTGGCTCGGGAAGGAATCGAGATCGAGCGTGAACCTCGCCCAGTCACGGTGCACCGCTTCGATGTGACAGCGTCGCCGGACCCGATGGTGTTGCGAATCGAGGTGGTCTGCTCGTCGGGTACCTACGTGCGCACGTTGGCCGCCGACCTTGGTCATCTACTCGGTGGGGGAGCGCACCTGCGCAACCTGCGCCGCACCGCGTGCGGCAGTTTCGATCAGGCACAGGCGACGACGGTCGAAGAACTGGTGCTGCTCACCCCGGCCCAGGCGCTGCGCGACTATCAGCAGGTGGAGGTCGATGCCGTGACGACGGTGATGGTGCGCAATGGCCGAGCACTACCAGCGTGGCCCGGCCCTGGGCCATGGGTGGTCTGTAACGAGGTCGGCGACCTGCTAGCGGTCTACGAACGCGATGGCGAGCGCGCCCGGCCGGCAGTGGTGCTGCCGACCGAACCCACGGAGTAGTAGCCGGCGGGTAGGTGCGCTATCCCCGCTGTCCGGGGCCCGATGCCCGGCCCCCGGGCAGCTTTGGTCGTGAGATGTCGCTCAGTGACATCTCAC
>JANYDH010000075.1 GCA_025359865.1 Actinomycetes bacterium
AGTTGGTGATGGGCAACCGAATCCTCGGCGGCGTTGCTCCTGGCGCGATGCCGCCGCTGCACAAGTACATCGGCAATCCAGTGCTGTCGTTCATCGGCCGGTTATTCTTTCGTGCCCCTGTGCGCGACTTCCACTGCGGACTACGAGCGTTCCGACGTGACGCGATACTGGCACTGCACCTGCGAACGACCGGCATGGAGTTCGCGAGCGAAATGGTGGTCAAGGCGTGCCTTGCCGGACTGCGCATGTCCGAAGCTCCGACCACGCTCCGCAAGGACGGCCGCAGCCGACCACCGCACCTCCGCAGCTTTCGCGATGGCTGGCGCCACCTTCGGTTCCTGTTGTTGTTCAGCCCGCGCTGGCTGTTCTTGTATCCGGGCATGGCGCTGATGAGCGCCGGACTCGTGTTGTCGGCCGTGCTGGTTGCCGGACCGATCGAGATCGGTGGCGTTGGTTTTGACATCGGCAGCCTGCTGTACGCCGTCGCGATCTCCATCATTGGGTACCAGGCTGTGCTCTTTGCATTGTTGAGCAAGGTGTACGCGCAAACGGAGGGCTTCTTGCCAGCCAATCCTCGATTCGATGCGTTTCAGAAGCGACTCAGCCTCGAGATCGGAGCGATCAGCGGCTTCGTGATGCTGTTGTTCGGACTAGCGGCTTCACTCGGCTCGTTCCTCAGGTGGCGCAACACCGGTTACGGCAGCTTGGTGGCCGAACAGACGGTCAGAACGGTGATACCGGGACTGCTCGGTCTGGTGCTCGGCAGCCAAACGCTTTTGGGCGGGTTGTTCCTCAGCATGCTTCGGATCCGCATCACGCGTCCCGACGCTCCGGCCGAACAACCGAACAGTCATGATCGACCCGACATCGCGCTACCCGCGACCTAACTACCCGCGACCCGACTGGCCGCGACCCGACTGGCCGCGACGCGAAGCTCCGATGAGCGAGCGCAGGAGAGGGTCGAGCTGATCGATGTTGCGGTCCCACGAGAAATCGGTGTCGGCTGTCGCCGCGCGCAAGCGAGCGGCCAGCGCAGGGTCGTCGAATACCCGGTGCAGCGCTGCGGCGAGTTCGACCGGATCGTCCGGCGTGACGAGCAGACCGTCAATGCCATCGCGAACCACCTCGGGTAGCGCACCCTGCCGGGATGCGATCACCGGAGTTCCACATGCCAGCGCTTCGGCGGCCATCAACCCGAACCCTTCCCCACTACGCGTCGGCATCACCGCCACGGTGGCGTGGCGGTAGCAGTCGGCAAGATCGTCATCGGGCACGAAACCGAGGAACCGCACGTTGTGCAAGCCATCGGCACGCGCTTCCAACTCGACTCGCTCCGGACCCGTGCCGCCGATGACCAACTCCGCCGCCTCGTCCAGGCCACTCAGCCGCCATGCATCGATCAGCACGTCGACACCGTTGCGATCCACGAGTCGGCGCACGGTGACCGCCCGCCTCAGGACAGTGCCCGTCCGGATCATGTTCGCAGTCATCGCTGGGGCGAACCGCTCGGTATCGACCCCACACAGCACCACGACTGGATGAACCGTCGGGCTGATCGACCGGACGTACTCGGCGGTGTACTCGGAGATCGCGACGACACGTTGGGCAGCATTGAGTACACGCCGACCGATGACGCGGTTGACGACCCGTTCGATCGTGTCGATCGGCGCCGGGTAGTCCACGTACGGATTGGACTGCAGCACCACCATCGGGATACCTGCTCGATGGGCGGCGAGGGCCGCATACACCGACGAGATGTACACATGGCCGTGTACGAGCACCACATCGGGTCGCCGGTCGGGTCGTACGAGTCGGCGCCCGAGCGACGGCCACATCAGCGGGACCGGTACGTGGAACCGACGTTCGAGCGGGTTGATCGAGCGGATGCGGCGGACGACCACGCCATCGTGAAGTTCAACGGCACCGTCCCGACCGAGCCGTGACGCGAGTATCTCCACGTTCCAGCCGCGCCCGGCGAGCCGACGGGCCTGCTCGAACGCCATCGTCTCCACCCCGCCGACATGCGGCGGTAGGTAGCTACTGACAATGGTGAGGGTGGGGCGGTCAAGCGAGTTCATGGATGCGGAGCCGAGCGATCAACGCGGTCGGGTCATCATCGGCGAACGAACGACACAATTGCGGTGCGGGCGGCACGGAGGTCATCCGCACGAGCGACGAGCACGTCGCTCATCGTACGGCCCGTTTGTCGCACAAACAGCATCACGCAACCGGCGAAGAGCACGGCATATGTGGCTGAGGAAGTCAACGCGGCCGCCGTGTAGTCGAAATGGCCGAGAGCGATGAGATTGACGACGATGTTCAGCGCGAGTGCTGCCAACGCCAACACGGTCAGCGGCCGTGTGCCGCCGCGGCCGGAGATGAAGTCGAACAATGGGTAGTGCAGCACGAAGCACACCACCCCCGGCAGCAGCAGCATCAGTGCTGGCGCCGTATGCGCGTACGCCTGACCGAACACCAGCGGCAGGGTCCACGGGGCCGTCGCCCCCATCACGACGGCCATGATCACGAGGCCGACCAGGGTCAGCCGCGTGGCACGGCAGATGACGTCGATCAGGCGGCGGTCGTCGAGGGATTGGTGCGGCAGCACCGCTGAGCGCAGCCCGATCGCCATCGTCACCAGGATCTCGGCCACGCCCACCGCCACCGAATACAGCCCGAGCTCGGTGTAGCCGCGCCGTAGCTGCACCAAGACTACGTCGATCCGCCAGATCGCCAGCACAGCGGCCGCAGCCGCGCTGGTCCGCAGTGAACGCCTCCAGAGGTCGGCAACGACCGCCCGATCGGTCGGGGTGATCCGGTCACGTACGGCCACGAGCAGCAACACAATGGTCAACACCCACGAACCGGTCCAGAGTGCGATGTTGTTGCGCACGGTCGCGGTGTGGGTCACTACGGTCACCACGGTCCCGAGCGCATACGCACTGACGCCCAGCAGTGATGTCCAGGTCACCGCTCCGAGGCGGTTGTCCAACCCTGCGGCCTGGTGGAGGTTGGACTGCAGCACGAGCGGCAATGCACCGATCCCGACGGCAAGGAGCTGCTGGCGATGCTGGGCCGAGGCCACTGCAGCCAGTGCCGTTACCACCACGATCACTCCGCCGAACATCAACCCAACCCTGATTGCGGCCGAATACAGCTCCTCCGGTCGGCAGCGCCGGGCCACGACGAGCGCAATCATCGACACTCCGGTGCCTGCGGTGGCCACCAGGGCCAACAGGCCGCCGAGATTGACCACGTAGGTGACCTCGCCGCGACCGGCGGGCCCAAGCTCACGAGCCACAAGCACGGTGATCACCAACGACAGCACCGCCCGGCCGGCGAACAACGACCACGCGATTGCCGCATTCGCCACGAGCGACGGTTCACCGGCCGACTCAGGGGCCGGGGAGGTGTCCGTGGGCATGCCCGGCGAGCGTACCGGCGCAGCCGACCGGCCCCGTTCCGCTGCACCCCGACTCAGTCCAGCCCGCCCTGCCCCGCCCCGGTCGGTGAGGTTGGGTACAGGCTGGACTGCAGGAACCTCACAAACCAAACCGGTCGGAGTACGGCTTCGGGGCTCGGCGCAGGGCCTCGAGGGGGCTCGAGCCAGGCTGGCGGCGATACTGGAGCGATGAGCACCAACGGCCACCCCGACCTGCACTACCTCGTCGATGCCCGCTGGGTCGGCGATGGCGGTCCGGGGCGTGTGACCGAACACATGCTCCGCGGCCTCAGCGAACTGGTGCCGTCCGGTCGATGGTCGATTTGGGGGCCACCAGCGGCGCTCGAACTGTGGCCGCAGGCCGAGTGGATCCCCAGCCGGTACCCGCCGATCGCGATGTACAGCCAGCGCGAGTTCCCCGGGCCGCGCACTGCCCGCGCCGACGTGGCATTCTACCCGCATCAACTGCGGCCGGCCTGGCACCTGGCACCGGTCGAAGTGACCACCATCCACGACACGATCCCGTTTCGGTACCCGCCGATCCCGAGATTGCGGGTGGCGATGAAGCTCTACTTCCGTCGGATGGCGGCGTTGTCCACGGTGGTCGCCACCGATTCTGAGTTCTCCCGGAGAAGCCTGATGGCCGACCTCGGCCTGCCCGCTGAACGGATCGACCTACTCGCCATCTCGATCGACCGCGCCTTCGTCGAGCGTGTGCGTGCGTTACGGGCTACGGCAACATCCCCACCCGTGCCCACGCTCGCTCAACGCGCGATCTTCATCGGTCGCGACCTGCCTCACAAGAACCTCGACCGCTTGGTCCGAGCCTTCGCCCGTACGTCGTTCCAGCGTGATGGTGGAGAGCTGACCTTGGTGGGAGTGGGCGACAATGCCCATGCCCGACTCAACGCCATCGCCGCCAGCGCCGGCACCCGGCTGGTGTGTCCGGGTTTTTTACCCCAAGACGAGTTGGAGACGATGCTCGCCACCTCCGCTGTATTGGTACAACCCTCGTTGGAGGAGGGTTTCGGGCTTCCCGTTGCCGAAGCGCTCGCGGCCGGGATTCCGGTCGCAGTCAGCTCGGGTGGCTCACTGCCCGAGATCCTGCGCGGCACCTGGCCCACGTTCGATCCACTCGATCTCGATGCCATCGCCAACGGCATCGACCAGGCCGTCGGCCGCACCGACGTTCCCGATCTGGCCTGGGCGACGCCCGTCGATCTGGCCAAGTCTGCCCTCGCAGCAATCGCCCACGCGTTGGCAGATAAGCGCAACCGCTGACCTTTGGCGTTGGGTGGTTGTCAATGACAGCGCAACGCCAAAGGTCGAGGGGCTGCGGCTGGCACGAGTGGTCAGGTGGTGGCACGGACTCCGACGAGGATGCCGTTGCCGTAGGCGAACGGGGTGTTGTACTCCACGCGTGAGCACTGGTCGAGCGGTCGACGCTCCCACCGGCCGAGACGCGATGTCTTGACCGCGAGTGTGACCGAGTCGAACGGGCCGTCGATGAACGCCTCTTCGAGTTGGCGATGATGGCCGACGGGAATACTGATGAACAGCGAAGTGCCCAACCCGGCCAGGTGGTGCAACGCGGCGGCGGCCTTGTCGGGCTCACGGGGGGTTTCATCCCAGCCGACGTGCTCGAGCGTGGAGATCGAGACCACCAGGCCGAAGCTGCGCTCGGGCCGATAGTCGACGATGTCGACATTGAGCACACCGGGACCCTCCTCGTACTTGTCGACCACGGTGTGCCCCGACAGCACCCCGGCCGGAGCAAGCACGTTACCGATCTCCAGGATCTCGTTCGGCTTGTACGCGGCCACCGCACGCTTGGCCAACGCGAGCTCCAACCCACGTTCGGTGCGCCAATCCCAGCGCCGGAACCCGTAGTGCAACGGCACAGGGCCGTCCACGATGTCAGGTCGGCTTGACCTAGTGGCGACCACGATCGGCAACACGGCGATATCCAGCGCCGCGTTGCGCAGTCGGGATGCGGTGGAGATCGAGGTGTCGGCAAGCACGTCGACACCCGGTGCGGCTTCGATCTTGTTGCTGCGATACGACATCGGGACACCCTACGGGCTGGCTGATCGAGCTGCGGGAAACCTGGCCGCGTGCACTCCTGCAACGCTCGACCGAACAAGGACAAGGACAAGGAAGAAGGACTCACCCCTGCCTTTCGACGATGACAGTTTCGACCTCGTCGATCTGGGACTATCTGCTCGAGCCGCACGACAATGTGTCACCGGCGATCAATATCTCTACGAGATGACGTTCGCGTCGCGCTTGTTTCTGGCGACGAGTGTGTGATCGATCTCAAGAAGTAGCGCCGTCGCGACGGAAGGGCTACGGGCGCTCAGTCCCCGGCCGTGGTTGTCGGGCCGAGGCGCCGGGCCTTCCACCATGGCGCTTCGTCGCGATCCCAGTTCGACATGGTCGGGTCGGCATGCACGCGGTAATAGCGGTCCTCGTCACTGAGCTGCGCCGGATCGATGTACCACGGCAGGTGGCGGGCAACATACGGCGCGCCGGTACGTAGCGCCCGTAGCAACTCGTGACGCCGTTCGAGTGGACGGTACAGCGCGAACGTGGTGTCGATACCGGCGCGGTAGACCCCCGGCTCCACTTCGTCGCGCCAGAACCCCCATTCCCAGTCGATCGCATCAGCCTTCAACGGGTAATGGTCGGGAAGGTCATCGATCCGCATTCCGAAGCCGACCTTGTCGGCCTCTGGGTACCGTTCGAGCAGGTCACGGAATCGGTCGAGCGCGTCGGACGGGCAATACTCGTCAGGAACGATGTCTGGGTCGGTTACGACGAAGTAGCGGCCGTAAGCGTGCCGTTGCACGGTGCCACTAAGCCATGGCGATCGATGGCCGAGGTTGTGCCCGAGACGGACGACCTGGTGTTCAGTGCCATCGAGAAATTCCACCAGGGGGCGGTATGTGGAGTCGTTGTCGATCAACCACACCTCGTGTTGGCCGACCGAGGCCAACCATTCGAGCAGCAGTTGCAGCGGCTCGAGCCGGTCGCGTACCGGGATGAACACGGGGTACTGCTCGGTCATCACCGGCGCCTCACCTTTGCATACGCGCTACGCAACGGTTGGGCCAGTCGGAACAGCTTGGTGTTGCGCATCGCTGCGAGCTCCGACTCCGCAGCAAGATACTGCGTCCGCAGCGCGTCGCGATCGAACGCGAACGCCGCGGCCCTGGCATCGAGCACGTTCACCGCTTCGTTCAGTTCGGCGCCTCGAACCGCTAGTGCATCGCTGCGCCGTTCGGCCTTCACTTGAGCATTCACCGCGTCTTCCAACAGGTCGTACAACTCGTACTGTTTGAGCCGCTGGATCTCGTTCAGGTCGTCGAGTCGGTCGATCAGGCGAAGCGCGTCGTCGAG
>JANYDH010000091.1 GCA_025359865.1 Actinomycetes bacterium
GACATGAAAGTCGACGCGATCCTGCCCGCAACGCCTTTCCGGGAGGAGTCGCGTCGAGTTATCGGCGCTGGCGACATGAAAGTCGACGCGATCCTGCCCGCACAGCCGTCGTGGTCGCTGATGCAGACTTCCACCACGCCCGCATGTCATGCAACGAACGTTCACGCTGCAACGCGACCGCACGACCGGGATCGGGATCGGGATCGGGACCGGGTACCGCCAACCCCACCCACATATTGCGACAGCCGGCCAATGACAACAATCCACCGCCAAAGCTCAGCCACGCCGGGCGGGAAGGTTCTCAACCCACGCCACCAGGGGGTGCACTATCGCCGGGGACGAAACAGGCCTATGCTCGCATTGTGGGTACATCTCGAACGACCTTCCCCAGGCTGATCCTCACGGGTCTAGCGCTCGCCCTCGTTGCTGGCTGTGCCAGCACCGAGGCCGGTGTCTCGGCGACCCGGTCGAACGAGTACTCGCCGGTCACCGTCCCGCCTGCCACTGCGCCGCCCGCAACAGCACCACCCGAGACCGCGCCGGCGTCTGGGGACACCGTGCCGATCGACACGACACCCACCACCGATGGGCCGTTCACTCCTACGCTCGACACCACGCCGCCGCCTACGAGTGGCGGAATCATCTCGTTCGGTGACGGCAAGACACCTCAGCCATACGACAACTTCCTGAACGCCGCGTTTGCAGACATCACAACGTTCTGGGCCGCCAACTTCGAGGCGACGTACGGCACCCCATTCCAGCCGGTCGCTGGCATCTATGCCGTGTACCCCGAGCGAACCGATCCGATCCAGTCGTGCCAGGGGCCGATCACATTCGGCGACGTCGAAATGAACGCGTTCTACACCTCATGTGGCGACATCATCGTCTACGACGACTCCAAACTGCTACCCGACCTCGTCAACCGCCTGGGTGCAGCAGCCGTGGGCGTGGTGGCCGCCCACGAGTACGGTCACGCGATTCAGCAACGCGGCGGGGTGTTCGACCTTGGAACGATGCGTACGATCGACACCGAACAACAAGCAGACTGTTTCGCCGGCGCATGGAGTGCCCACGTGGCCCGCGGCGAGGCGACCGGTCTCACATTCGGCGACACCGAGGTGAAGGCCGGGCTGGTCGCAATGATTGAAGTCCGCGACCCTCCCGGCACCGATTCCGAGAACGACGACAGCGGCCACGGCAGCGCGTTCGACCGTGTCAGCGCGTTCCAGGATGGCTTCATCAACGGCATCACCAGGTGCAAGGACTACCCCACCGATCCGAACCCGCGAGTCGACCTCCTGTTCACGGCTGAAGACGAAGTCACGGCTGGCAACATGCCTCTACCCGAACTGCTCGACAGTGATCATTCCCTGCCATTGTCGCTCGAGACCTTGTGGGTGCCCACCCTGCAGGCAAGCGGCATCACGTTCACGACACCAACGTTGGCCCCGTTCCCCGCTTCCGGGCCGTACCCGACCTGCGATGGCTACACCACCGATCAAATGATCAGCACCGCCGTGTTCTGCCAAAACACCAACACCATCGCGTACGACGACGACTTCTTGCGGTCGCTCTTTGACCAGTTCGGAGATCTCGCGTTCGGCTATCCAATCATCGCCGCCTACAGCGATGCGGTTCAGGTGTCATTGAAGAGTTCCTTGACCGGCGAACAGCGGGTCTTGCTCAACGACTGCCTCGTCGGCGCTTACCTGCTCGACGTGTTGCCGTCCAGTGTCGATGCCAAAGGAAACCTGGTCTCTGCCAATCCGAACCAGGTGATCTTGCTCTCTGCAGGTGACCTGGACGAGGTTGTCAGCACCGCAGTACTGCTCGGCGACCCGACGAGCGACACCAACCGGTCCGGTACCGCGTTCGAAAAGATCGACGCGTTCCGCGCTGGGGTCACCGGTGGGCTCGGTGCCTGCCAGGCCCGCATCGACGGCTGAGCAGTTGGCGTCTGCAGAGGCGCCAACGGGTGCCGCCGTTACCACTCTGGCCGCGCTCGACCTGGGCACCAACAGCTTCCACCTGGTGGTCGCGCGCGTGCGGGGCAACGGCTTCGATGTGATCACCAGGGAGAAGCAGATCATCCGCCTCGGCCGCGGCGGCGGGGATATGAAGGAATTGGCAAGCGACTCGATCGACCGCGGCCTCGCCGCGATCCGCCGGATGAAGCGAATCGCCGATGCGCATCACGCCCCCCTACGAGCGGTGGCTACCAGCGCTGTCCGCGAGGCTCAGAACGCAGACGAGTTCATCGCTCGAGCGCTCAACGAAGCGGGCGTAGAGGTCGAGGTGATCTCCGGGATCGAAGAGGCTCGCCTCATCCATCTTGGTGTGTTGCAAAGTGTCCCCGCATTCGACCGGCGTCTGATCTTGGTCGACGTTGGCGGCGGCTCGACAGAAGTACTCGTCGGCGAGCGCGGTGCCACGCTGACGGCGCGCAGCTTCAAACTGGGTGCCGTGCGCCTGACCGACCGCTTCTTCCCGGGTGGCGTGTGCGACGACGCCTCTGTGGCGGACTGCCGCTCATACGTCCGCTCGATTCTGGTCGGCTACGAGCGCGATGTGGCCAGCTTCGGCTTCGAGTTCGCGGTGGCGTCGTCCGGGACCGCGGAGACTGTCGCCCACCTCGTACATGCTCGTCGCGGTGGAAGCGAGCCACACACGTTCAACCTGTTCCGGTTCTCACGCGCCGAACTCGATGCCGTAGTGCAAGCGTTGGTGGCCGAGACAACACCCTCCGCACGACAGTCGATTCGCGGGCTCGAAGCACCACGCGCCGAAATCATCGTGGCGGGTGCGATCGTGCTCCAAGGTGTAGCCGAGACCTTCAGCATCGACGAGTTCACATTCAGCGAGGGCGCGCTGCGTGAGGGGGTGCTGATCGACACAATGGCCCGTCGGCAGGGCCGTGGTCTGCACCACCTCCGCGACGTTTCGCGTGAGAGCGTGCAGGCACTGGCGCAGCGCTGCGACAGTGACGTGAACCATTCACGTCATGTGGCTGTTCTCGCGCTGCAGTTGTACGACGCAACTCAGAACGTGCATCAGTTGCCACCCGACTGTCGTGATTACCTCGAAGCCGCCGCGTTGCTCGCCAACGTCGGGCTCGTAATTTCGCACAGCAAGCACCATCTGCACTCGTACTACGTGATCCGAAACAACGAACTTGCGGGCCTTACCGACAACGAGATCGAGATCATTGCGCTCGTTGCGCGCTATCACCGCAAGAGCGTGCCGAAGCCCTCACACGCCGACTTCGAGCGACTCGACGACACCGGCAAAAAGGTCGTTCGTACACTCGCAGCGCTACTGCGCGTGGCGATCAGCCTCGACCGCAGCCACGACGGTCGTGTGACCGCAGTGCACGTGCACTGCGACGAGAACCGACTCGTGGTGGAAGCGATCGCCGACGAGGGCCGCGACACAGCGCTCGACGTGTATACGGCGAATGAACGCAGCCCATTGTTGGCAGAGGTGTTCGGCATCACGGTCGAAGTGACCGGTTCAGCTGGCTGAGCCCCCGGTAAGGAAGCTCTGGATCAGCGCCGCCAGCTCGAGCGGTCGGTCGCCCTGCACGCTGTGACCCGCTCCGTCGACCACCTCGACCCGCAGTGTCGGTTGACGCCGACTGGCCTCGGCCTCGTCGGCATCGTCGACCACGGGTGAGGTGCTTCCGCGAACCAGCATGATCGGGCAGCGAATCGACCCGAAGTGCTCCCACATCGGGTTGAACCCCACTTCGCCAGGTTGTGCTCCATCGGACTCGACGGCGGCACCGGACTCGACGGCCTCACCGGACTCGACGGCGGCACCGGTACGGGCGTGGCTACCTCGGTCGTAGCGCCACTGCCACGAGCCGTCGTCGAGTTGGCGGGCGTTGTGCATGATGCCACGCCGTAGGGAACTCTCGGTACGAGTCGGGTTGTGTTCGATCGTGCGAGCCAACAGCGACTCGTAGCTGGGGAAACTCTGCGGACCATTGACGAAGTCGATGACCGCCTTGGTCTTGGTGCCGTCGACGCCAGGAGTGATGTCGACCATCACTAGGCGGCGCACGAGCAACGGATGCCGTGTCGCCAACTCCATCGCCGTGATGCCTCCGAGCGACATGCCCACCACGACCTTTGCATTAGGGGCCAGCAACTCGATCACCTGCGCCACGTCGTCGGCAAGACCAGCGGGCGCGTACATGCCATCATCGCGCCAGTCGGAGTGACCGTGGCCCGGCAAGTCGATCGCTAAAGCGGGGCGGCCGGTGGCCATCGCCACCGTGTCCCAAGTGTGCGCATTCTGCGCTCCGCCGTGGATGAACACGATCTCCGGCCCCGCCTCACCAGCACCCCACACGAGCGAGCTGACACGCCGGCCATCAGCCATGCTGACTGCGGACCGCGAAACGCTCGGTGGCGCTTCACAGGGCAGCCCATACTCGGAGGCGTTCTCGTGGAACAGCCCGAACTCATCGTAATCAACACGGTCCATGGCAGCAATGTTGTCAGGTTCGTTGCGTCCGTCACCGCCGGAAGGGTCGGCCGCGTTCGCGTCAGGGCCCTGGAGGCGGCGCGTTACTTGCTGGCGGGACAGTGCCGGTAGGCGCCGCCGTTGGGGCGGGGGCAGCTGTCGTTGCGGTCGGCTTCGCTGTGGTGGCAGTCGGTACTGCTGTGGTTGTAGGCGGTGCCGCGGTGATTGCCGGTGGTTTCGTGGTGGTAGCCGTTGGCGTGGCCGTCGTGGTAGCGGGCGACGCGGTGGTCGTGGTGGGAGCAGTGGTGGGCGCAACCGTGGACGTCGTCGTGGTGGCGTTCGGATCGGGATAGTTGAACGGTGGAGTGCGCTGACGCTTGGTGTACGACTCGGGATCGCGGCCGTCCTGACCCCAGACATACACCCGATTGCCGTTCTTCACCAAGCTCGGGAAGATCATCGAAAGATCCATGTTGATCCGGATGCATCCGTGCGACGCGGGCTTCAACGGTACTTTCATTGCTCCGTGTACGGCGATGCCGTAGTTGAAGTACACCGGGTTGTACATACCCCCGAGGGGCCCTTGTCGGTCGCCGTCGTACCGACGGTAGAACTTGAAAACGCCACCGGGCGTGTGAGAAACGCCACATTCATCGCTGGTGCGCGGCGGGTCGATCGGGGCACCCTTGTCGTCGGTGTTGTATTCCAACGTGTCGCACCAGGTCTCCTCGCTGCCCGAGGAGATGTGAGCGATGAGCGTCGGTTTGTCGTCGGTGAACACGATCATCACCTGCTGCGGCAGATAGATCTCGACGTGAGTATGGCCGGCACCGAGCGGGCGGCGCGGCTGGATCAGTATCGGGTCCTGCATCTGCTGCCACATCTCGGGTGTCACCTGCGATGCGGTATCGCTGTTGGCAAGGTCTTCCCGGGATACACCGAGGACCAGCTTCTTGTACGCCCACACCGCTTGCTGAGTACCTGGGCCGAAAGATCCATCGACCGGGCCGAGTTGGAAGCCGAGATCGGACAGGCGTTGCTGCACCATCTTGACGTCGTTACCGAAAGCGCTCTTGGTGATAGTGCCGGAGATCGTCGACTTTTGAAGTGGAGCAACAGTGCTGTCGAGCACCACACCCAACTGTGTGCTTTGTGGCGCCGTCACATCGCCGATCTCGACTGCTCCGGGATTGTCGTCGGTGCCTACCGCTAGGGGATCGCCACCTTCAGAGCCGGACGCACCTGCGGTAACTGCGGCGGAGTCAGTGCCGGTTGCCTGCGTTGCGGCCGACGAGCCACCCTCACCCTTGCCCGCGAGACCGGCGATGACCACGACGCCAAGCACGCCCACAGCAGCGATGGCTGGCAACCAGCGGCGCGACGATGAATGCACAGGTGCTGGGCGACGGGCCGACCGGGCGGGTGGGCGGCGCTTCGGTGGGTTCGATTTCGGCCGAGGGCTATTCATGGGAATCCCGAGTGCTGGCGACGCGCTAGACCGCGTTCGGCAAGGCTATCCGTAGGGACAAGCCGAGCGACCTCAGGCCACAGGCTTCAAGTCACAGGCTTCAAGTCACGGAGTTCGCGCCTCAGCGAGAACATCTCACCGATGATCCGCTTGATGACCGACACCGACGACAACGTGCTGACCCCCCGGGTGCGCGGGAAGTAGTCGCAACCGAATTGAATGACCTGGAAACCCAGCTTGCGAGCCCGGATAATCAGTTCGGCATCGATGAACGAGCCTTCGCTGACCAACTGGATGTGGTCAAACACGCTGTGGCGGCAGAGTTTGAACGCAAAGTTGATATCACGCATCCGAACCCCGAACAGGCGCCGGATGGCGACGTTGTAGAAGAACGTGTAGATCGCCCGTGAGGGGCCTTCGCCGACCCGATCGAACCGATATGCGCTCACAATGTCGGCGTCGTAGTACTTCATCAACCGGAGGGCCTTGTGCAGTTCACCCATGTCGAATGGCAGATCGGCGTCGGTGTACAGCACAAGATCACCCGTGACATTGGCGAATCCGGTCTTGATCGATCCGCCCAGCTTGCGGTTGACCGGGTGATGGACAACCCGAACGTGCCGATCGGCCGCCACGAGCGCGTCGGCTATCGCCGGGGTGTTATCGGTGGAGGCATCGTCGACGATGAGTATTTCGTAGTCAGCAATGGTGCGAGCAGCAACGAGTTCGTCGCATACTTCCTTGGCCGCAGCGACAGTGCGCTCGATGTACGCCTCTTCGTTCCACATCGGAAAGAAGATGCTCAGCTTCTCGTCGGCCTGTTCCGTCACAGGCGCGAGGGTAGCGGAACACACGCTCGTCACATCCGACACCGGGCTGACGACACCGGGCTGACGACACCGGGCTGCATCCGGACCGCTACGCTTCGACCTCACATGGAGCCGCTCCCCCAGCCACCGGCACTCCAGCCGCTCGATACTCAGTTCCAGCCCCGGTTGTCACGCGCGTGGCAACTCACCCCGGCGTGGCGCACGGTCTTTTCGATCGGCTGGGCAGGCGTCGTGTTGGGCGTCGGAGCGGTCTTGAAGACTGCGCGCACCATGGGGCTCTCGACGTGGTGGCTGGGACCCGAGGCCGACGCACGGTTCATCGCGATCCAAGCGCTCCCATTCGCCATCCCAGTCCTGCTCATCGTCGGAGCATTTCGAGGACTGCGCTATCTGCCCTACATCGGACTCCTCGGTGCCGCAGCGATGGCAGCCATCGCCGCGGGCGACCTCGGCCGGTTCCGAAACCTTGCGCTTATTGAGCTCGCCGTGGCGGCCGTGGGCTTGCTCGTCAGCGCGGCTGCGTTCGCCGGCGTCCTGCGCCCTGCGGTGGCCGACGACATCCAACAATCCGATGATGTCGTCCGAGCCGATGAATTGATCGCCTGATCATTATTGTTCATGGAAGGTCGTTTGGCGTCGCACGACGCCAAACCAGTTGGGGACACTTCGTCCGGCCGTTTTCTGAGGGGTTTCTACGATGCGTACGATCAAGCACCCGTTGTCCGGAGCGCTGTACGACCTGATCGACGACGGCACCATCGAGGTGTCCAAGGATGGCCGAACCGGCCGGTTCAACAACAGCGGCAAGTGGCTCGACGGCGACATCCGCCAAGCCGATCCGCACCTGTGCCTGTGGATCGCCGGCAAGCAGCTACCCAACCGGTTCCAACAGGCCGCAGCAGCCCTCAGCGACAACTGAACTCACCAGCGCCAAGCGAAAGGCCAGCACAATGACATTGACCCAGGACCCTTCCTCCGCCTCCGCCGATCGCGGTGCCCGCTCGCCGGGTGCCGGCTACCAAGATCTGCTCGACAACGACACGCGCCCGGAGAACGTACCCGTCGTCCTCCGCTGGCAGAGCTGGCAATCGCTCGGCGACGCCGACCTACCGCGTGAGCGCTACACCAGTCGCGCGTTTCATGAACTCGAGACCGAGAAGTTGTGGAAGCGCGTATGGCAGATGGCGTGCCGTGAGGAAGACATCCCCGACGTCGGCGACACGTGCGTGTACGACATCGTCGGCATCTCCGTCCTACTCGTGCGTTCGGCACCCGACCGGATCCAGGGCTATTACAACGCGTGTCTCCACCGGGGTCGACAACTCCGCGACCACGACGGCAACGCAGCCGAGTTGCGCTGCGCGTTCCACGGCTTTTGCTGGAACCTCGACGGCTCGATCAAGCAGGTGCCGTGCGAGTGGGATTTCCCGCACGTCGTCAAGGCCGAGTGGGGCCTGCCCGAGGTCAAGATCGGTCTGTGGGGTGGCTTCGTGTTCATCAACATGGATACCGACTGCGAGCCGTTCGAGTCGTTCATCGGCGACCTCCCATCACATTTTGAGAAATGGCCGCTCGAACAGCGATTCAAGGCCGCCCATGTCGCAAAGATCTTCCCGACCAACTGGAAAGTCGTGCAAGAGGCGTTCATGGAGGCGTTCCATGTGGTCGCCACGCATCCGCAGCTTTTGGCCGGTATCGGTGATGCCAACAGCCAGTACGACTGGAGCGGCAACTTCAGTCGGGCAATCACGCCGAACGGCACTCCCAGCCCGCATCTCAGCTTCGTACCGACCGAACAGCAGATGTTCGATGCCGTGAGCGACCGTCGTCTCGACGAGCCGCCGTTCGTCGAACTCACCGACGGCATGACCGCTCGCGGTGTCACCGGCATGGGCGGACGGATGGCCATGGCCCAGGTCCTCGGCGACAGAACCGACCAGTTGAGCGATGCCGAAATGGCCGACAGCATCTACTACACGCTGTTCCCCAACCTGCACCCATGGGGCGCCTACAACCGCATCACGTACCGATTTCGGCCGTACGAGGACCGCCACGACATGTCGATCATGGAGTGCATGTTCCTCGAGCCGTACGACTTGTCGAAGCCGAAGCCGCCTGCAGTACCGATCCACTGGCTTGGTGTCGACGACGACTGGACCGAGGCACCAGAACTCGGTCTGCTTGCCCGGGTGTTCAACCAGGATTCGTTTAACCTGCCGAAGGTGCAAAAAGGACTTGGCTCGCTGCGCAAGGGAATCACGCTCGCGAACTATCAGGAGACCAAGATTCGACACTTCCATTGGTTGCTCGGCCAATGGATCCAGCGCGACTGACTCCGGTAGCGTCCACGGCCTATGTCGCCACAGTCTCTCGGTCGCGTACTCACCTCTCTCCCCGTCGGCGAACGAGTCGGTATCGCATTCAGTGGCGGGCTCGACACCTCGGCCGCAGTTGCCTGGATGCGCGAGAACGGCGCGATCCCCTATTGCTACACAGCCGATCTGGGTCAGCAAGATGAGCCCGACCTGCCGGGCGTTCCCGGACGAGCCAAAGAGTATGGGGCCGAACTGGCGCGGGTGATCGATTGCCGCACCGAACTCGTACACGAGGGGCTGGTGGCACTGCAGTGCGGTGCGTTTCACATCACGACGGCGGGCAAGACCTACTTCAACACCACACCCCTAGGGCGCGCCGTCACCGGCACCCTGCTCGTGCAGGCAATGAAGGACGACGACGTCGACATCTGGGGCGACGGCAGCACCTACAAGGGCAACGACATCGAACGCTTCTACCGGTACGGGCTGCTCGTGAACGCCAATTTGCGGATCTACAAACCGTGGCTCGACCACGACTTCGTCACCGAACTGGGTGGTCGTGCGGAGATGAGCGAGTACCTCACGGAACGCAACCTGCCATACCGAACCAGCAAGGACAAGGCCTACTCCACCGATGCCAACATCTGGGGTGCCACCCATGAGGCGAAACTGCTCGAAGAACTCGGCACATCGATGGACATCGTGCAGCCGATCATGGGCGTCGCCCACTACAACGATGACGTCGCGATCGCCTCCGAGGTGGTCACCGTTCGGTTCCACGAGGGCTGGCCGGTGGCGCTCAACGGCGCCGAGTTCGCCTCACCGACCGATCTGGTGCTCGAGGCCAACGCGATCGGCGGACGCCATGGTCTCGGCATGAGCGATCAGATCGAGAACCGGATCATCGAAGCCAAGAGCCGTGGCATCTACGAGGGGCCCGGGCTCGCGCTGCTGCACATCGCCTACGAGCGGCTCGTCAGCGCGATCCACAACGAAAACACCATCGAGAACTACCGCACGATGGGTCGGCGGCTCGGTCGGCTGTTGTACGAGGGGAGGTGGTTCGATCCCCAGAGTTTGATGTTGCGCGAGCCCCTGCTGCGGTGGGTCGGTTCAGCAATCACCGGCGAGGTCACCGTGCGCCTGCGCCGCGGGGACGACTACTCGATCCTCGACACGACCGGACCGCATCTTACCTACTCGCCCGAACGACTGAGCATGGAACGGGTCGAGGACGCGCCATTCGGGCCGCTCGACCGCATTGGCCAGCTCACCATGCGCAACCTCGACATCGACGACAGCCGTGCCAAGCTCGAGGTGTACCGCAAGGCCGGCACGCTCGGCAGCGGCGGTCTGCTGGCGATCGAAGGCTCCCCCTCGTCGGGGGCCGAGACTGCGTGATACTGCGGGTCGATGCTCGGTCGACATCCGCTGTCACCCTCGTCTTCCTGCTCGTCTGCGGCCTGCTCACGGCGTGCAGCAAGGACCTCGCGCCGGCGGACAACATCACCGCCTCGCTTCAACAATGGCGCGAGGACGAAGTCAAGGGCGTGTTCCAGGTGAAACTCGCAAATACCGGCACGTCCGCCTTGTTGGTTCACACGCTGAGCGTCGAGTGGTCAGGCTTCGCGGACGCGGCGACGAGCACGCCGAACTACCGAGTCGCGGCCGGCGACCGGATTGATCTTGCGGTGCCGGTAGTCGAGGCACAGTGTTCCAACCCACCTCGGTTCGATGAACGCACGCCCACCGCTCGCGCCGTCGCCGTAGTGAACGGTGATCGACGGTTCGCGATCATCGACACCAACGGTGTCCTCGACCGGATGTACCACACGAGTTGCTCACGCCAGGCGGTGCTGGCCCGCGTCGACCTGCGTTTCGACGACACCTGGACCGACGCGACCGTTGACGGCATCCCGGTCCTTGGCGGGCGGCTCATCGTCACACCACGCAACGGCGAACAGGTCACGGTCACCGGCGTGCACGGCAGCGTGTTGTTGACACTCGACCCCGTGACGGATCTGACCATCCACGATGGCGGTGTCGCGATCGTTCTCGGCCGTGGTGGCCGCTGCGACCCGCATGCACTCGGCGAGAGCAAGAAACCATTCGTGTTCCCGGTGACGCTCACCATCGACGGCGTCGTCGCCGGAATCGACCTCTCGCCGGACGAGGCCGGCAAGGCAACGATGTTCGCCGAAGTAAAGCGCCGCTGCGGCCTCACCTGACCCACCTCCCACTCCGCCCCCTCACCCGCCTCCGCCCCCTCAGCGTTTGGTAGGTACAGGCCCCCTCCGGGGGCTGTACCTACCAAACGCTGAATGCGTCGACCGATGGCCCCGTTCGGCGAGCAAATCTAGCTGGTCAAAACCTAGCCACTCAAGAGTCGGTCAGCCGGCAAGAAGCCCAGCTGCATCAGGGTTGTCGAACACGTACTTCCAGGTGCCGTCCGATTGTCGGCGAGCAAGTTCAGCCGTGTTCGCTGACATCTCGTCAGCTCCGATGCTCGCCGTCCACCGGTTGCTGAGCATGGCCATGTCACCGTGCGCGACCGCGTACTGGGTGACCATTTCGATCTGTCCACCCATCGCGATGAACCCTGCCCAAACGGCGCGGATCGCCTCGATTCCCTGCACCGGCCCTTCGGGGCCGAAGATCCATGCATCCGCTTCATACAAGCTCACGAGTGCCTCGACGTCAGCGTTGTTGAACGCGGCTTGCACCGCTGAGTGAAGGTCGGCGGGTTCCATTGGCCGATGGTAGCTCGGTGAACGCGACCCAATGTCAGATCGGCGACCGAGGCGACGAGCGCGCCCTCTGAGCCGATCGATCGATGGATGTCGGCTACGTGTCGGAGGCCGTAGTGCTGCGCCGAGCAGTCGTGATCATGTCGGCATGACAGTGCGCAGCCTCGTCCTCGCGTCCTACACGCGTGCTACAAGACCGGCAGCGAATCGCGCTGCCTCCTTCGCGATGTTCGCCCATGCCGATACATGTCGACGGAGGCATCAACGTCCGTGCTTGGCTGAGGTTCGAGCGTCAGCGCAGCGTTTGGTTTTTGAAGGCCTCCGACGGGGGG
>JANYDH010000092.1 GCA_025359865.1 Actinomycetes bacterium
CGACCGACCTGAACCAGCTTTGGTTGTGAGATGTCGCTGAGCGACATCTCACGACCAAAACCGCAACGAGGGTTGGGTGGCCCTGGGCGAAATGTTTGGTTGCGACGTTGACTTTTTCATGTGTGCAGCGACTAGTCAGAGATGTGGCAGACGACTAGTGTCGCAGCATGACACAGAAGTACCTCCCTCGGGCAGCGGATCTCGTGCTCCGTGAGATGGTGGAGGACCATTCCGCCGTGCTGGTTGTAGGCCCGCGAGCGACGGGCAAGACGACATCGTGCGAGCAACTGTCCAGCACCGTGCTGCGGCTCGCCGATCCGCAGGTAGCCGCGGCGTTTCGAGCCGGTCCGTCATCGGTGCTCGACGGCCTTGCCGAGCCGGTGCTGATCGATGAATGGCAGGAGGTGCCGAGTTCGCTGCAGGCACTGAAGTTGGCGGTAGATGCACGCCCCGATCGGGGGCGGTACATCGTGACAGGGTCCGTTCGGGGCGACACCGATGCTCCGACGTGGCCTGGTACCGGGCGCCTCGTCAGGTTGTCGATGTACGGATTGACCGAACGGGAGATCGAGGGTGAACTTGGTGTTCCGTCGTGGTTGACGCAGACCCTGTCCGGCGTGATCCGTCCAGTGACTCGGTCGCAGGTCGACCTGCGCGGCTATGTTCGGCGCTCCTTACGGTCGGGATTTCCTGAAGCGGTGTTGGCCACTCCTGACCGAGGTCGCAGTCGGTGGCTGTCGTCGTATGTCGACCAACTCGTCACCCGTGATGCATCATCCATCGCTCCCGGCCGTGATCCTCAGCGCTTGCGGGCTTACCTCACGGCCCTTGCGTTGAACAGTGCCGGTGTCGTCGACGACGTCACGCTGTGGACTACTGCAGGCATTGCCAAGGACACCGCCCGTGCGTACGACACGCTGTTGCAGAACCTGCTCGTCACCGACCGGCTGCCAGGCTGGACGAGCAACCGGTTGAAGCGTCTCACACTGGCCGCGAAGCGATACCTCGTCGACCCTGGGCTGTTCGTGGGAGTTCTGGGGATCTCCGAAGATGACGTCGTGACCGACGGCGATCTACTTGGGCGGGTGCTGGAAACGTTTGTCGTTGCGCAGATCCGCGCCGAAGTCGCGTTGATGTCGCCGGCTCCTCGACTTCATCACCTTCGCACCGCTGAGGGGCGACAGGAAATCGACCTGGTGATCGAGGTCGGGGCGCGTCGCCTTGTGGCGATCGAGGTCAAGGCGACCTCATCGCCGGATGCCGGTGATGCGCGTCATCTTCGGTGGTTTCGTCGAGAGTTCGGCGATGACTGCGTCGCCACGGTGCTGTTCCATACCGGTCCGTTCATGTTCACGTTCGATGACGGGACCGTCGCAGCACCGATCTCAGCGCTCTGGAGCGGTGCCTGATTGTCGGCGCTTGTTCGTGCGATCCCGTGCGACGGGAAACTAGGCGTTGCGTCGGCGACGGATTTCGGCGGCGATGGCCGGCACGACTTGGTGGAGATCGCCAATCACCGCGTAGTCGGCCTTCGCAACCATGTTGGCCTCGGGATCGGTGTTGATCGCCAAGATCTTCTTCGATGCCATCGCCCCGACCCAGTGTTGGATGGCGCCGGAGATGCCGCAGGCAAGGTAGATGTCGGGAGCGATACGCGTGCCTGTCTGGCCGACCTGGTCGGTGTGATTGCGCCACCCGTTGTTGGTGACAGCGCGCGAGCACCCGACGACTCCGCCGAGCAGCGACGCAAGGTCTTCCAACGGCGCAAATGCCTCGGGGGAACCGACACCGCGACCTCCGCCCACCACCACAGGGGCTGTGGCTAGGGTGACGCCGGCGGCGCGTTCGACGCGGTCCACCACCACACTGCGACCGTGCCAGGGCTCGAGTGATGGAGCGAACGATTCGGTCGACGCGATGCCCGGTGACTCGGTGGCCTCGACCGCATGGTGCGTCATGGTGACCAGCTTCGTCGTGGCCGATAGTTCGCATTGCTCGAGCAGCGAACCACCCCAGCGCACACGGGTGATCTGCCACGGGTCGGCCGCGCCGGCCGTATCGAACGCGCCCGCCGTATCGAACGACAGGCAGTTGGCCACGAACGGCAGGTCGAGAATCGCTCCGACGTGTGCCAGCACCTCGTTGCCGCGATCCGTTCCGGTGGCGATGACCGCCGATGGTGATGTATGGCCGACGTACTGAGCAACAGTATCGCCCCATGCTTCCGGCCCATAGTCGGCCAGCAGGTCATGGTGTGCCTGAACGACGACCGCCGCGCCATGGGCTGCAAGCTGGTCGACGAGCCCGTCGGCAGAGGCGCCCAGGGTGATGGCATGAACCGGTTCGCCCAACGACCGGGCAGCAGTGAGTGCTTCGAACGTGGCCGGCGCAACCGTGCCGCGATCGTGTTCGACGACGACGAGGATGCTCATCAGAGGACTCCCAGTTCTTCGAGGAGGTCGACCACGGCGGCGGCCGCATCGGGGCCGTGACCGAGGATGGTAGTAGCACCGACCTGCTCGGCGGCGGGGAGCAACGTGACCATCCGCTGTCCACCGGCGGCCACATCGGGAACGATCTGGCCGACCTCGATCTTCTTCGAGCCGAGGCGTCCCTTCAGCGTCGGGTAGCGGGGAAGGTTGATCCCCTCCTTGACGCCGAGCACTACCGGGGTGGGCAACGCGTACACCTCTAACCCGACCTCGGATTCGCGTCGGGCGCGCACGGTACCGTCGCCCACGACCTCGATACCCTTGATGCCGTTGACGATTGGCCGACCGAGTGAACGGGCCACGCGGACACCTACCTGGAACCCGCCAGAATCGGCGGACTCGTTGCCGAACAGAATGATGTCGAACGGCCCGTCAGCTGACTCCAACTCGGCGATCGCAGTGGCGATCGCCGCAGCGGTGCGCTGCGGATCCCAGTCGGCACCAACGATCGGCAGCAGCACGGCCTTCGCCACCCCCAGACTGGCGGCGTAGCGCAGTTGCTCGTCTGCCTCGGCCGGGCCGAGCGTGAGCACGGTCGCCTCGCCGCCGTGTTGCTCGACCAACCGCACTGCCTCCTCGACTGCGCATTCCTCGTGCGGGCTGGTGGTGAACGCAAGGTAGGCGGTGTCGATGGCGAGACCATCGGCAGTGATGTTGATCTTGGCACCGGGCGCCGGAACCCTCTTGACACAGACGAGCACCCTCACGATCAGCTCTTCATGCGTGCATCGGTGGGGTCGAACAGCGGCGTCGCCCCGGCACGTTCGACCGTGACGGGATAGTTCTCGTTCATGTACATCATTTGCAACTTGGTGCCTTCGACGGCGTGCTCCGGCGGTAGGTAGGCGAGCAACAGGTACTTGCCGACCGACGGACCTGCACCTGCTGTGGTGACGCGAGAGACACGGCCTTTGGCATCGAGGATGCGGTCACCGGCGAGCGTGAGGATGGGCTCGTTGCCTCCGGTGGGGAACCGGTCGTAGCCATCGGCGCAGCGCTGTGAGTCCATCGACAGCGTGCACATGATCGCCGCGGGAGATTCTTCGCGGGCTGCCAGGTACGCCGCCTTGCCGAGGAAGTCCGCCGACTTGACCTTCGGGCGATTGATGCCGGCTTCGACCGGGTTGTACTCGCTCTCGAGTTCGGCGCCCATCAGGCGGTATCCCTTTTCGATCCGCCCGGTGACGGCATACACGCCAATGCCAACCGGGATGATCTCGAATGGTTCGCCGGCCGACATGATCGCGTCCCACACCTTGAGGCCGTGCTCCATCTGGGTGTAGATCTCCCAGCCGTTCTCGCCGACGTAGCTGATCCGGAACATCGTGGCGGGCACGCCGTCGATCAACACGTCACGCACTGCTCCGTACGGGAATCCGGTGAGGCTCAGGTCGTACGCCGCCGTTGTGGAATCGGTGACGATCTTGGCCATCGTCGCCGCAGCGTTGGGGCCCCACACACCGACTGTGCACAGGCCCTGCGAGCGGTCGGTGAAGGTCACCGAACCATCGGTCGGCATGTACTTGCGGAACCAGTAATTGTCGCGGCCACCATCGAAGGCGCCGGTGATCACTCGGAAGTGGTCGGTACCAAGGCGCTGAATGGTGAGGTCGCCACGGAACCCGCCGTGCGGGGTGAGCAGCGGGGTGTAGACGCTGCGACCGACGGCCACGTCGACGCTGTTGACGGTCATGTACTGCAAGAATCCGAGCGCGCCCGGCCCCTCGAAGTCGAACTCGTTGAAGGCGGTGAGATCGACCATCCCGACGCTCGCACGCATCTGGAGATGCTCGGCGTTGGTGATCGGGCTCCACCAGCGCGCGTCCCACTCGTGGGTGCGAGCCTTGGTGGCCTCCGGGTACTTCTCCATCAACTTCGCATTGCTTTCGAACCACTGCGGACGTTCCCAGCCGCGTGCATCGAAAAACACCGCACCGAGCGCCTCTTCGCGAGCGTAGAACGGGCTGCGGCGTATGCCGCGCTGGCTCGCCCATTGCTCGCGCGGATGGACGATGCCGTACGTCTTGTTGAAGTGTTCGTTGCACCGGGCATTGATGTGCCACTCGGTCTTTTCGTGCGGGTAAAAGCGGCTGATGTCGCTGCCGTGCGGGTCGCACATGTGGGGGTAGCCGTAGGTCATCCACTCGGCCACGAGTTGGGCGATGCCGGGGCCCTCCTTGATCCACACTGCAGCGGCGCTCCACAGGTTGCGCACCTCGACGGTCTCGCCGAGCACCGGATTTGCATCGGGCGTCAGGCTGAGGAGGCCGTTGATCGCATAGCGGATCTCGGCGTCACCGAGCATCTCCATCAACTCGATCGCCTGCTCCATCTGCGGGTCGAAGTCGTCGTAGGTGAGCGGTAGCTCCGTGGGGGTCAGGGCCGACGCGGAGTTGGACGGGATGTCGTCGGGCCGCATCAGGATCGGGCGGTGGGCGTAGCTGCCGACCTCCATCGAACCAGACGATTGGCGCTCGTAGCAGAACGTGTCCATGTCGCGGATGATCGGGTAGGCGAGCTCCTTGTTCGACTCCTGCAGGATGTCGATCGGGCCGACGTCGGCCATCTGGTGCACTGCGGGAGTGAGCGGGATGTTTGCGCCGGCCATACGGGCGATGCGTGGGCTCCACACACCACAGGCGATTACCACGTGCTCGGCCTCGATCCGCCCACGGTCGGTGAGGACGGCCGAGATCTGCGGTCCGCCCGGCGTGTCGATGGTCTCGAGACCCTGTACTTCGGTGTTGGCGAACACCTGGAGTGCGCCGGCCGCAACCGCTTCTTCGCGCATCTTGGTACCGGTGGCGAGCGAGTCGACCACGGAGACGCTCGGTGTGTAGTAGCCGCCAAGCAGGATGTCTTCGTTGATGAACGGCACCATTTCTTTGATCTCGGCCGGGGTGACGAGTCGGGCGTCGATGCCCCACGCCTTGGCCGAAGTCATGCGGCGTTTGAACTCCTCCATCCGTTGCGGCTCACGAGCTACCTCGATGCCGCCGCACGTGTTGTTGAGTCCCGCGTCGATGTATTGGTTCTGGCTGTCGATGGTGAGAAACGCCATCTCCTTGTTGTGGTCTGTCGGAAAGATGAAGTTCGACGCGTGACCAGTGGAGCCACCGGGGTTCGGGAGCGGGCCTTTGTCGATCATCACCATGTCGGTCCAACCCAGTCGGGCCAGATGTCCGACGAGGCAGTTGCCCACGATGCCGGCGCCGATGATGACGACCTTGGCCGTGGCCGGAATGGTCTGGTTGCCCACTTCGCTCATGCTGTACCCCCGGTACGTGTGGTTAGGGCGGATCATGCGCTCGCATGGCGCTCGCCCGTGATATATCTATATGCTATCAGAGATGAACGACGGTTGTCACGAGGCGCGAGGGTGAACGTGTCGCTCAGCGAGCAGGCGTATCACGACATCCGCCGGATGATCGTGCGTCTCGACCTTGCTCCCGGAGCGATCGTTCGCGAAGACGTGCTCCAGCAGCAACTCGGCACCGGGCGGACGCCGATCCGCGAAGCGCTGCAGCGACTCGAACGGGATCAGTTCGTCACCATCGTCCCCCGTCGGGGTGTGTACGTATCGGGTGTCGACGTGTCGGAGTTGACGCTGCTGTACGAGACACGCGCCACCCTCGAACCGTTCGCCACCCGACTCGCGTGCGCCCGGGGCAAGCCTGCCCACTGGGAGCAGATGACCGAGGCGCTGGCCGGGTGCGTCCTGCCGGGCTCATCGGCGTTTCAGCTGATCGAGATCGACCGGATCTGCCACGAGATCATCTGGGCTGCGGCCGACAACCGGTTCCTCACGTCGACGCTCGACATGTTGTACGCCCAGAGCGACCGGTTGTGGCATATGTACCTCGCGGACGTCGACGACATGGCCGAGGCCGTGCAGCAGCACACCGAGATCCTCGATGCGCTCGTGGCCGCAGATGCCGACGCCGCGGCTGCGCTGGTCGAAGCCCACATCCGCACGTTCGACGAGCAGATCCGTGCCGCAGTCCGCAGACACCTCGAATCCCCCCTCGCCGCCAACTGACCCGCCCGCACTTGCTCGTCCGACCAGCCCAGGTCGCGTCGACTTGTCCGTCTGGCACAAGTCGCGTCGAGTTGTCGGGGCTGGCGACGTGTAGGTCGACGCGATCCCCGCCTCGCCGGCGGTGTTGACCGGCAGCGCGGCGGGTCAGGCCAGGCGGTCGAGTTGCTTGCGCTGCCAGGCCGCGGTGGCCTCGACGTTGTTGAACGTGAACAGGTGCAGACCCTCGAGGCCCAACGCTTCTGCCGATTTGGCGAGCGGTCCGATCAGCTTGGTCGGGTCGTATCCGCCGGGACTGAACAACCGGCCGAGCACGCCGCCGTTTTTCTTGACGTAGCGCATGGACGAGCCGATGCCGAGCCGCAAGCCCATGGTGAGCAGCTTGGTGCGATCGATTACGCCGGGCACGCCGAGATGTAACGGCAGCGTCAGCCCGTCGTCGCGCTGGGCCAAGGCCCACTGCTTCCACTTGTCGAGGTCGAAGCACATCTGGGTGCTGGCGAAGCTTGCTATGCCCGCATCGGCGAGCAACTGCTGCTTGTGGAACAGCGCATCGTTGACGACTCGCCGCTCGATCAGGGCGTGACCATCCGGGTACGCGGTGACACCGATCCGGCTCAGGCCATGATCGGTACCAAGAAACTCGCGAAGGAATGCGACGACACCGTCGTACGGGCCAATCGGTTCCGGAGCATCGCCGGCGACGAGGAACACTTCGGACACTGTGTGATCACGGCACCACTGAGCCAACTGGCGGACGTGGTCGGGGCCAGTGACGAGCCGCGCCGACAAATGAGGCACAGCCAGATGGCCCAAGTCGGCCAACCGTGCGGTGAGTTCGAGCGTCGGGGCCAACCCCTTGGCGGGTGAACACGTGACCGACACCGAGCAACCAGCCGGCAGATGGGCGATCTGCGATTCGGCGCTCTTCATCGGGATGAGTTCGTAGCGTGCGTTGGCGATCAGGTCGCGATGGGTGACAGGCACCGGCTTGGAAACGGACTTGGGGGCTTCGGTAGTCATGTCGTTCCTCAGGCAAATTCGTCGGGTAGTTCGGCTTTACGGCGGGCAATGAACTCGAGCAGTTCTTCGTCGATCGAGTCATCCAGTGGTGGTGCCTCGTATTCTGCGAGCCTTCGCTTCCACAGCACGTTGGCCCGCTGTGCGGCGTCGAGCGATCCATCTTCTGTCCACTGCTCGAAGCTGGCATTGTCGGCAGTGTCGCTGCGGTAGAACGCGTGCTCGAAGTTGGCCAGCGTGTGTGCGGTACCGAGGAAGTGGTTGCCCGGCTCGTTCTCGCGGATCGCATCGAGCGCCTGACCATTTTCCGACAGATCGAGGCCCTTGACGAAGGTGGACATCATCCCGAGTTGATCGTTGTCGAGCACGAACTTCTCGTAGCCGATTGCAAGCCCGCCCTCCAACCAACCGGCTGCGTGGAGCACGAAGTTGACCCCGCCCATCACCGTCGGCAGCAGCGTCGATGCGCTCTCGTAGGCGGCCTGGGCGTCGGGCAGTTTGGAAGCCGTCAGCGATCCACCGGAACGGAACGGCACACCGAGGCGTCGGCTCAGCGCGGCCATGGTGTAGAGCACCAGGGCCGGTTCGGGCGTGCCGAACGTGGGGGCGCCCGTTTGCATGCTCATCGAACTCGCAAACGAGCCGAGAATCACCGGCGCACCCGCACGGATGAGTTGCACGAACGTCATACCGGCCAACGACTCGGCCAGTGTTTGCGCGGCGACCCCAGCCGATGTGGATGGTGCCATGGCGCCGGCCAGGATGAACGGGGTGATGATGGTCGCCTGGTTCGACTCGGCGTATGCCTGAGCGGATGCAAGCATCGTGCCGTCCCAAACCAGCGGTGACGAGGCATTGATCAGGCTGGTCATCACTGTGCGGCCGGCTAGATCACCGCCGAACGCGATGCGCGCCAACTCGATGCTGTCATCGGCCCGGGAACCGGCGGTGACCGAGCCCATGAAGCCCTTGTCGCTGTACTTGATGTGCGAATAGACCATGTCGAGGTGGCGCTTGCTCACCGGAATGTCGACGGGTTCGCACACCGTGCCACCGGAGTGATGGATGTACGGCGACATGTACGCGAGCTTCACGAAGTTCTGGAAGTCGGCGATGGTGGCATAGCGCCGGCCGTTGTCGATGTCGTAGACGAACGGCGACCCGTAGTTGGGTGCGAAGACGGTGGCGTCGCCGCCGATCTGCACGTTGTTGAGTGGGTTGCGGGCATGCTGGGTGTAGATCGCCGGTGCGCTCCGCTGCACGATCTCGCGGCACATGCCTCGTGGGAAACGAACACGGGTGCCTTGCACATCGGCGCCCGCCGCGGCGAACACCGGCAGGGCCGACGGATAGTCGCGGATGACGATGCCGACCTCTTCGAGGATGGTGTCGGCGTTGTGCTCGAGTAGTGACAACCCCTCGTCGCTGACGAGTTCGAATGGCTTCATCGTTCGGGTCAGATAGGCAAGTCGTTCGACGACGTGTGAGGCGCGTAGCGCTTGCCGCCCAGCGCGGCCGCCAGATCGCTTGGCTGTGGACATGGCTGTGGTCGTGGCTGTGGACGTGGCTGTGGACGTGGCTGTGGCTGTGGTCGTGGTGGTCGTGCTCTGTTCACTCATGGTTTCCCCCGGATACAGCGACGGATACTGGTTCGTCGCGAAGTTGTGCGCCACGCCGACGCCGGCCGCCACGCTCGCCACTACCTGCACCGCCCGTACGTTCGGGCAATGTGACGACCGAGCCGAGATGTGGCGATGGCGCAGTGGCATGCGGAAAGGCCATCGCAGCCACAAAAAGCGCCTGGAAGCTGGGTTCGGTGGCGGTCTCGATCTTGATGACGCCACGCACGGCCGACTCCATCTCGCGACGGGCGGCGACCGACAATAAGGCCCGCGCCGCCCCCACGCCGGCGGCGTTGCCGACCGAGCGTACGTGCTGCACCGGGCAGTCGGGCACGAGGCCGAGTACCAACGCGTAGACGGGGTCGATGTGCGAGCCGAATGCCCCCGCCAGTCGAATGTCGTCGACCGACTCGACGCCGGCATGCGCAAGCAGCAGATCAATGCCAGCGCGCAGCGCGGCCTTGGCCAACTGGATCGCACGGACGTCGTTCTGTGTGATCGACAACTGAACGCCGCCGCGTTCGTACACGACATACCGGAAGGTGCGTCCATCCGCCACGATCCGTGGTGATCGCTCGGTGAGCGAACCCTGCACCACGCCTTCGGTATCGATGATCCCGGCAAGAAACATTTCGGCGATCACTTCGATGATGCCCGAACCGCAGATCCCGGAGATGTCGAGTTCCTCCGTGCTCTCGGCGAAGCCCGGCTCGTCGTTCCAGAGATCGCTACCGATCACCTTGAACCGCGGCTCGAGCGTGTCACGGTCGATGCGAACACGTTCGATCGCCCCGGCGGTGGCGCGTTGCCCGCAACTCAGCTGAGCGCCTTCGAATGCCGGCCCCGTCGGACTCGACGCGGCGAACTGCCGAACTGCGTCGCCGACGACGATCTCGGCGTTGGTGCCCACATCGACGAGCAACTGCATGGTGGGCGACCGGTGCGGCCCCTCGGCAAGGATCATCGCTGCAGTGTCGGCACCGACGTGGCCGGCGATGCACGGTGCCAGGTAGACGCGAGCATGGGGGAGCGGAAGTGCGAGTTCGGTGGCCGGAAGCTGGACTGCATCGGCTGTGGAAAGCGTGAACGGGGCCATCCCGAGCGGGGTCGGGTCGATGCCGAGCACCAGGTGATGCATGATTGGGTTGCCGACGAGCACCACTTCGAGCACTCGGTCGAGCGGCACATCGGCCGCTTCGGCGAGTTCGGTGACCAACTCGCTGAGTGTGGTGCGCACGACGTCGATGAGTTGGCGCTCACCACCCGGGTTCATCATGACGTACGAGACGCGGCTCATCAGATCTTCGCCGAAGCGAATCTGGGGATTCATCCGTCCGGCCGAAGCGAGCACCTCGCCGGTACCGAGATCGCAGAGGTGGCCCGCGATGGTGGTAGAGCCGACGTCGATGGCGATGCCGGCGATCCGGTCGATGTATCCCGGCCACACCGCCACGACCCGGTCGGCACCGCCCGAAGTGTCGCTATGGCGTAGCGCAACCGTTGCGGCGCGGTGCTGACCCGCAAATGCGCGGTGTACAGATTGCAGCGCAGCGAGATCCAAACCGTCGGCTCGCCGGAGGTGGACGGTGGCCAACTGCTCGATCACCAACTCGCTCATGCTCGATGCATCGCCGAGCAGGGTCGGGGCGAGCTCGAGGTAGGCCAACGACACCGCCGGGTCGAGCACCACGTCGTCAAGGGCCAGCACCTTGCGGACTACTGGTCGGTGCACTTGGCTCTCGGGAGGGACATCGACGACAGCATCGTCGAGTAGTTGCGCACTGCAGCCGAGTCGGCGGCCGACCGCGAGCCCGCGCCGGCCGTGGTAGGCGACTTCGGTTTCAGTGAACGGGCTGACTGAATCGCCATCGGACTCGATGGCCCACTTTGCGAAGCTGCCCGCCTCGACCGTGACCTGGCAGCGGCCGCAGATACCGCGCCCACCGCAGACCGAGTCGAGGTCGACGCCGAGCGCACGGGCGGCGTCCAACAGCGTGGAGCCAGCCTCGACCTCACCGCCGAGGCCGGATGGAGTGAACACGATGCGCGCCATGGTGGATCTACTGCGCCCGGCGGCGCCGTCCGCCTTCTGCTCGGCCAGCGCCGGCGCCGGCTGCCGCATTCGGGTCTCGGTTCTCGCGGATCCACGCGGCACAGTCACGGTCGTTGCCAGCAAGCACGTCGGCAGCCATGACCGCCGATTTCACTTCGGGGTGCAGCGGGCTCATGATCGCCGACGTGAGCCCGTTGGAGATGGCCATCGCCAGATACGTACCGGTGATGATGTTGCGGGTGGGAAGGCCGAAGCTGACGTTGGATGCGCCGCAGGTGGTATTGACACCAAGCTCGCTCACCAGTCGGCGCAGCAACTTGAACACTTGCTGGCCAGCGGTGCCCATCGCGCCGATCGGCATGACAAGCGGATCGACCACGACATCGCAGGCGGGGATGCCGTAGTCGGCGGCGCGGTTGACGATTCGTCGGGCCACTTCGAACCGCACATCGGGATCTTCGGAGATCCCGGTCTCATCGTTGGAAATCGCCACCACTGCGGCGCCGTAGCGGGCGACTAGCGGAAGCACCCGCTCCATGTTCTCTTCTTCGCCGGTGACGGAGTTGACGAGTGCCTTGCCTTGGTACACCGCCAGACCGGCTTCGAGTGCAGCGATGATCGACGAGTCGATGGAGAGCGGAACGTCGGTGACGGACTGCACCAACTGCACAGCCCGCGCAAGCAGCGCAGGCTCGTCGGCAAGCGGGATACCGGCATTCACGTCGAGCATTTGTGCGCCTGCGGCAACCTGGGCGAGCGCATCGGCCTCGACACGGCTGAAGTCACCGCTCTTCATCTCGGCCGCAAGCATTTTGCGGCCCGTCGGGTTGATCCGCTCGCCGATCATCACGAATGGCCGGTCGAAGCCGATCACCACTTCTTTGGTGGCTGAACTGAGCACGGTGTGGGTCATCAGGAAGCATCCTCTGTGTGTGAAACGGCGGTCCGTGGCGTGGCGGGGTCCCACCCGCCGTTGGCGACGAGCGTGTTGAGGCGCTCGTTGGTGAACTCCAACTCGATGTTGGCCGCAGTGGTATCGACGCAGGTGGCAAGTTCGCCCACGATCTCGTGTGAGGTTCGCCGCCATTCTCCCACGTACTCTTGAGCGGTTTTCTTGCCAGCGACCATCGCTGCACGATCGATGGCCTTCTGGAAGCGGTGCGGCAGTATCGCCTGGTGGCGCTCGGTGCCGATCTTGCCGTTGACCTGCGCGGGAATGTCGCGCCACATGATGATGACGAGTTCGCTGCTTCTACGCGCCATGAGAGGCTGCCTTTCCGATGGTGACCAGGACCGCGTCGCCGAGACCGGTTCGGCCGGTGTGGATGTGGGAGAACGTCAGCCCGAGTTGGGCTGCCGCCTGAACGGCGAGTTCGGTGACGAGGGGGTCAGTGGACTGTGACAGCAGCACGAGTCGGGTGTAGTTCCCGAAGTAGTCGTCGCGCAACTGCGGATGACGGTCGAGACCGAGGCCTTGCCAGACGAGTGCATCGAAGTGGCGGGCGAGAAAGTCGGTGAGGTAGAACGTTCCGGGTTCGGCGTCGTGGAGGGCGGCGAACACGTCGGCACCAGCGAACATCTCGTAGCAGTGAGCACCAGGAAGTCGACGAAGGTGCGGCAGTTCGTCGATGAGCGCATCGAGGTGTCCACCGGTTCCGCAGTCGGAATACCCGATGAGTACGGGTCGGTCGGGGTCGGCGGTGGTTGCGCCGCATTCGTCGAGGAGCGCGCGTAACGCAGGCACGATGCCGTCAGGTCGATTGTGCAGGTTGGCGGGGAGATACCGCACTTCGACCGAGTCGGTGAGGCCATTGGCGGCGAGCACGGCGCGCAACTCGCCCGCAAGCGCGCCGCAGGCCAGCACCAAGGGCATCGACATGATCAGGCCGAGACCGAAGGGCCCGGGGGCTCGACCTTGCGGCGGCGGGCCTGGACCAGTGCTTTGGCCTGTTCGGCGGCGACGGCGGCGTCGCGGCAGTATGCATCGGCACCGACAGCATTACCGAACTCTTCGTTGAGTGGCGCGCCGCCGACGAGCACGATGTACTTGTCACGCAGGCCGCGTTCTTTCAGCGTGTCGATGACGACCTTCATGTACGGCATGGTTGTGGTGAGCAGTGCTGACATACCGAGAATGTCGGGTTGGTGCTCTTCCAGCGCAGCGAGGAACTGCTCGGCATCGGTGTTGATGCCGAGGTCGATCACTTCGAATCCGGCGCCTTCCAACATCATCGCGACCAAGTTCTTGCCGATGTCATGGATGTCACCCTTCACGGTGCCGATGACCACTTTGCCGACGGACTCGGCCCCGGTCTCGGCGAGCAGCGGGCGCAGTATGTTCATCCCGCCCTTCATCGCGTTGGCCGACAAGAGTACTTCCGGCACGAACAAGATGCCGTCGCGGAAGTCGATGCCGACGATGCGCATGCCCTCGACGAGTGCGTCGTTGAGTACACGGTCGGGACCCCAACCACGGTCGAGCAGGATCATCGTGCCCTCGATGATCTCCGGGGCGAGGCCGTCGTAGAGATCTTCGTGCATCTGCGTGACGAGTTCGTCGTCGGGCAGCAGCGCCAGGTCCAGGTCGTCGTCTTGGTCGCTCATCGGTGAACCTCGAGTGGTGGGTGATGTTTCACGATGCGGAAAGCATCCGCATCGTGAAACTCTAGCATGAATAGGTACGCAACGCCGGGCGGATGCAAGGGGAAATCTGCCGGGTTTGCCGGGTCAGGCTGGGAAGGCGCCCAGCATTCTCGCCGCAGCGAGCGTGTTCTCCATTAAGCACGCGATGGTCATCGGACCGGTACCACCAGGCATCGGGGTGATCGCGCCGGCGATCGCCTGCACCGCATCGAAATCGACGTCGCCGACAATCCCCCTTTCGGACCGCGAGACGCCGACATCGAGGATGGCTGCGCCAGGCTTGACGTGGGCCGCTGTGACCATCCGCGCCGAACCGGCGGCGGCGACGATGATGTCGGCATCGCGGCAGACCTCGATCATGTCGGGGGTGCGCGAATGGGCCAGGGTGACAGTCGCATCGATGCCCTTGCGCCCGAGCAGCAATACCTGGGGGAGACCGACCAGGGTAGAACGCCCGATCACCACGGCCCGCTTTCCTGCAGTGGCCACGCCGTACCGCTCCATCAAGCGCATCACGCCAAGGGGAGTGCAGCCGACGTGGCCGGGCAACCCACGTACGAGTCGACCCATCGAGCGCTCGGTCAGCCCGTCGACGTCCTTCTCAAAGGGGATCAGCCCGAGAACGGGCTCAGGATCGAGCCCGCCCGGCAGCGGGAGTTGGCACAAGATCCCATGCACAGTTGCGTCGGCGGCCAACGCGGCTACGGCGTCTTCCACCTGAGCCTGCGATGCATCGCCTGGCAGACCCACATGGCGCGAGGTCATGCCTGCTTCGCTGGCCTTTTTTTGCTTACTGGCCACATACAGTTGGCTCGGGCGATCGTCGCCCACCAGGACGGTTGCCAGGCACACCGCGGGCGATCCTGCGGCTTCGATGGTGACCCGCAACTGTGCGACGATCTCGTCGCGCAACCGATTGCCGTCCATCACGATTGCTCCGCCGGGAGTGCGCCGAAAACCGTCCGCTGCGGTCGTGTCGAGGTCGGTACTCATGACAGACCGACGATCTCGCCGTCGTCGTCGAAGTCGATGATCGACGCGGCAGGTGCGGAACCGAGCCCAGGCATCGTGGTCATGTCGCCGCAGATCGGATAGATGAAGCCGGCTCCGACCGAGGCGCGGGCCTCGCGCACGTTGAGCGTGTGGCCAGTGGGTGCACCCTTGAGCGTGGGGTCACCCGAGATCGACAGGTGAGTCTTGGCGATGCACACTGGAAGGTTGCCGAACCCGTTCTTTTCGTAGCGGGCAAGTTGGGTGTTGGCCGCGGCCGAGTAGGTGACGTTGGCGGCGCCGTAGATCTTGGTGGCGACCGACTCGATCTTTTCCTTGAGCGTTGCGTCTGAGGGGTACAGGAATGCGAACGTGCTCGGCTCATCACACGCTTCGACCACGGCCTGAGCCAACTCGGTTGCACCCTTGCCGCCATCGGAGAAGTGGGTGCACACGGCGACGCGGGCGCCCATCGACTCGGCGATTTCGCGGATCGCGTGGTGTTCGCTCGCATGATCGGTGGGGAACGCGTTGATTGCCACGACGGGCGACACACCGTGAATCTTCACGTTCTCGATCTGCTTGATCAAGTTGGCGGCACCGGCACGCACGTCGTCGGGGTTCTCGGCCAACAGTTCGGCGGGGAGGGGTTTCCCGGCGACGATCTTGAACTTGCCGCTATGCGCCTTCAAGGCCCGCACGGTAGCCACGAGCACGGCGGCGTCGGGCACCATGCCAGAAGCGCGGCACTTGATGTTGAAGAATCGCTCGCCACCCATGTCGGCGCCGAACCCGGCCTCGGTGATGAGGTAGTCGCCGCTGCGAATGCCGATGAGGTCACCGACGATCGACGAGTTGCCGTGGGCGATATTGCCGAACGGGCCGGCATGGACGATCACCGGTGTGTGTTCGAGGGTCTGTAGCAGGTTCGGCTTGATGGCTTCGCGCATGATGACGGCCATCGAGCCAGCGCCCTTCAACTGCTCGGCGGTGACTGGCTCGCTGGCCTTGTTGTAGCCGACCACGATGCGGCCGAGCCGGTCGCGCATGTCGGCGACCGACGTGGACAACGCAAGAATCGCCATCACCTCGGAGGCCGCAGTGATGTCGAAGCCGGTCTGGCGGGTCACGCCGTCGGCCTTGCCGCCGAGGCCGACGATGATGTTGCGCAACGCACGGTCGTTCACGTCGAGCACCCGGCGCCATGTGATGTTGTCGATGTCGAGACCGAGCTCGTTGCCCTGATGCAGGTGATTGTCGACCATCGCCGACAACAGGTTGTGGGCTGCAGTGACGGCGTGGAAGTCGCCGGTGAGGTGCAAGTTGAGCAGCTCCATCGGAATCACCTGGCTGTATCCGCCTCCGGCCGCACCGCCCTTGATACCAAAGGTCGGTCCCATCGATGGCTGACGCAAACTGATGACGGCATTCTTGCCGATGTGTTTCATCGCCTGGCCGAGACCGACGGTGGTGGTGGTCTTGCCTTCGCCGAGCGGGGTCGGGGTGATGGCGGTGACCACCACGTACTTGGCCTTCGGTCGGTCGGCGAGTTCGTCGATCGCTTCCAGCCGGATCTTGGCCAGGTCGTCACCGTGTTGTTCGAGCAGGTGTGCGCCGATGCCCATCTGCGCTGCGATGTCCTTCAATGGCGCGCACGTGGCGGCGCGGGCGATGGCGAGATCGGACGGAAAGGACATGGGGACCCCCTGAGACGGAATGTTGTGCGCCAGAATAGCGCAGATTCCACCTAGCGGAACAATCCCACAATATGGAATCTGATCGATGAACAATAGGGTCGGCTAGAAATGTGCTACGCGTGCTACAATTGACCTGTGCGCATCATTTCTCACCGAGAGCTTCGCAACAACAGTGGGAAGGTGTTGGAACGTGTTCGCAACGGCGAGACGGTAGCCATCACCAATCACGGTGAGTTGGCGGCGTTGCTCGTGCCGCCGCATCTTGCGCCCATCGATCAACTGATAGCTGCGGGCCGAGTGAGAGAACCCAGCTCGACTGGTCCACTTGGACTCGTCACTCGACTCAGCCGTTCAGAATCGACATCCGACGTGCTGGACGAGCTTCGTGGCGACCGTTGATCCACTACATCGACACATCTGCGTATCTAAAGCTGATCATCGAGGAACCGGAATCGGGCGCGATCAGCGCGGCAATCGAGACAGCACGTGGCGAGGGCCACCGAGTAGTGTCCTCGATCCTGCTCGAGACCGAGCTTCGTCGCGCAGGCCACCGCTACGGAATCGACCCGACGATCATCGATCACGAGTTGGCCAAGCTGGCAATCATCAGTGCTGCAGACTCGACGTTCGTCAGGGCAGGGGCGTTTCTCGACCCGACGTTGCGGTCGCTCGACGCCCTCCATTTGGCCGCCGCCGTCGAGTGTGGTGCCACGACCATCTACACGTATGACAGCCGTCAAGCCGGCGCTGCCCAACGAGTTGGCATCATCGTGGAGGCTCCGGGACGGTAGTTCTTTCGGCTCACGCGGAAATGCTCCGGCAGACCGGGTAGTCAGAGGTCCTTGCAGAGGCGGAGCGCGTCATAGATCGCGGCGTGGATGTTGCGGCCCGCGACGGCATCGCCGATACGGAAGAGACGGAACCGTCCATCAGGATTGCTCGCCACCGTCTGCGGCCGTCCGGCGATGAGCGCGCCGTAGTCGAGCTCTCCGCGGTTCGTGGAAAAGGGCACCAGTTCGTGGTACAGGTCGTCGTTGGCCAGTACGCCGTGATCGACTACCACGGCATCGACGATTCGGATCACCCGGTGCGGGCTGTGGTCGCTACCCAGCTCCGCCACCAGACGGCCGTCGGAGCGGCGCACGTTGCGCACGCGCTGGTTGAGAGTGATCCGGGTGTCGGTCTCGTTGAAGGCGCGTGCGTACGGCACGAGATTGAGGCCGCCGACGTCGACGCCCATCGTGCGCTCGGGCGTGACGATCTCCAGCCGAGCGCCTGAACGGGCGAGCATCTCGGCAGCGGTCATCGCCGAATGGGTGCCATCGTCGTCGTACAGCAACACGTCGCCGGTGAGCCGGGCATCGCCGCCGATCACGTCCCACGCGGACACGACAAGATTTTCACCGGATTCAAGTAGCGGGTTCTGGGGCAGGCCACCGGTGGCGACGATCACCACGTCGGGCTGCAGATCGGTGACGACCTCGACGTCGCCGAACGTGTCGTAGCGAACGTCGACGCCGAGGCGTCCCATCTCGGCGACGCGCCACTCGACGATGCCGAGCAGGTCCCGTCGCCGGGGGTTGCGGGTTGCTAGACGGATCTGGCCGCCTGCCGACGGCATCGCTTCGAGCACAGTCACGTGATGGCCTCGCGCGGCGCAGACGCGTGCCGCCTCGAGCCCGCCCGGCCCAGCGCCGATCACCACCACGCGTCGACGACTAGCGGCGGGCGTGATCACGTGTGGCATCTGCAGCTCGCGCCCGGTGGCTGCGTTGTGGATGCACAGCGCTTCACCCGCTTGATAGATGCGGTCGAGGCAGTACGTCGCGCCAACGCACGGGCGGATCGTGTGCTCGACGCCGAGTTGGATCTTGCGCACGAGATATGGATCGGCCATGTGCGCTCTCGTCATCCCGATCATGTCGACCATGCCCTCGCGCACCGCGTGGCGCGCCGTGGCGACGTCGTCGATCTTGGCGGCGTGGAACACGGCAAGGCCCGTCTCGCGGCGGACCTGTCCGGCAAAATCCAGATGGGGGGCGGAGGCCATCCCGTGGATGGGAATCACCTCGCTGAGTACGGCATCGTTGACGATGTTGCCGCGGATCACGTTGACGAAGTCGATCAGCGATTCGTCCTGGAAGCGATGGAGGATCCGCAGTCCTGCCGGAGTGTCGATGCCATCCTCGCGGCGCTCGTCGACCGCCATCCGCACACCGACGATGAACTCGTGACCGACCCGGTCGCGGATCGCGCGCAGTACCCGCAGCGGAAACCGGAGACGGTTCTCGAACGACCCGCCGTACTCATCGTCACGCGTGTTCGTTGCTGGCGACGCGAACTGGTCGAACAGATGCCCGTAGGCCTCGATCTCGACGCCGTCCATCCCTCCGGCCTGCATCCGTTCGGCTGCATCGGCATAGTGGCCGACGATGCGGTCGATGTCCCACAGTTCGGCGACCTTCGGATGCGCCCGGTGGGCCGGCTCGCGCAGCGCCGACGGCGCAATCACGGGCAGCCAATCGTCCTGACCCCAACCGGTGCGTCGCCCGAGATGGCTGATCTGGATCATCGCAGCAGCGCCGTGCTCATGGATCTCGTCGGTCATTGCCGTGAGCCACGCGACGATTGCGTCGCTGTAGGCGAACAGGTTGCCGAACGCCGGCGGACTGTCGGGTGACACCACAGCGGTACCGGCGGTCATCGTGAGCGCCAACCCGCCCTTGGCCTTTTCGACGTGGTACGCGCGGTACCGTTCCTTGGGCATGCCGTCTTCGGAGTACGCGGGTTCGTGCGAGGTCGACATCACCCGGTTGCGCAGCACGAGATGCTTGAGGCGCAACGGCTGGAGCAGAGGATCGTCCGACACAGGTGGAGGCGAGGGGGGTGTGGGCACGCTGGGTGTCGGCACGGGGGTCAGTACCACATGTCGGGCATCTCGGCCTTGCGGCGGGCCATGAACTCGAGCAGAGCAGCATCGACGGCATCGTCGATTGGCGGTGCCTCATAGTCGGCGAGTGTCTGGGCGCACAGGGTGGTTGCACGTTGCTCAGTCGTCGACGCGCCAGCATCACGCCACTGTTCGAACGATGAGTTGTCGCTGAGCGGCGGGTCGTAGAACGCCGTCTCGTAGTGCCGTAGCGTGTGCTGCGAGCCGAAGAAGTGCTTACCTGGCCCTACCTCGGCGAACCCATCGATTGCGAACTGATCGTCGGTGAGATCGATGCCCTTGAGGTAGGTGTGCGCAGCGCCGCAGAGATCGAGGTCCATCATGAACTTCTCGTAGCCCATCGTCAGCCCTCCTTCCAACCAACCGGCCGAATGGAGGATGAAGTTCGCGCCACACAGCAGCGCGGACATCATCGACACGGTCGACTCGGACATCGCCTGTCCGTCGGGAATCTTCGACGACGTGAACGCCCCCGAACACCGCAGTGGCAGCCCGACTCGCCGCGCGAGTTGACCGACCACCAACGAACCGATCGCCGGTTCGGGCGTGCCGAAGGTGGGGCTGCCGCTGCGGAGTGCCATCGACGACAAGAAGTTGCCATAGATCACCGGCGAGCCAGGTCGCACCAATTGCCCGAGCGCCACGCCAACCAGTGTCTCGGCGTGGGCCTGCGCCACCGCGCCGGCTGTGGTGACCGGACCCATCGCTCCGCCGAGGATGAATGGCACCACGACGGGTGCCTGGTTGGCGGCGGCATACGTTCGCAGCGCGCCGGTCATGGATGCGTCCCATACGAGCGGCGAGTTGACGTTGACGTTGCCGAGGATCACGCAGTTGCTGTCGACCACATCGGCGCCGAACGCGAGACGGGCCATCTCGATCGAATCGGCGGCTCGCGACGGCGCGGTGACGGACCCCATGAATGCTTTGTCGCTGTACCGAAGGTGGCTGTACACCATGTCGAGGTGGCGCTTGTTGACGGGCACGTCGACGGGCTCGCATACCGTGCCACCGGAATGATGCAACCATGGGGTGGCGTAGGTGAGCTTCACAAAGTTCTCGAAGTCGACGAGCGAGGCGTAGCGGCGTCCGCCCGCCAAGTCACGGACGAACGGTGATCCGTACGTGGGTGCCAGCACGACGTTGTTACCGCCGATCTGCACCGACTTCGCCGGGTTGCGGGCGAGTTGGGTGAACTCCCGTGGAGCAGTGGCACACAGCGCACGAACATGGCCGGCGTCGAACGTGACGGTCACACCGTGAATGGTGGCACCCGCGTCCTTGAACAGGCGGAGTGCTTCAGCATCGTCGCGGATCTCGATGCCGATCTCCGACAGCAGTTGGTCGCCCTTTGCCTCGACCAGGGCAAGCCCTTCCTCGCCCAGCAGTTCGTATGGAGGTATCTGACGGCGAATGAATGCGGGTGCTGTCGGCCGCGACCCGATGCCGGTGCGGGCAGCGACCCGTGCGGAACGGCCTCCCGACCTCGACCGGTGCGGTGCTGGGTCGATACCAGTCATGAGAGCTCTCCGATGTTCAGATCCCGAGACGTGGGCAACGTAGCAGATCTGTCCGCTGCGGCGTTCGGAAGCAATCAGTGGGGCAATCAGTGGGGTGAGACGAATATTCCTGGTGCAATCGTTCCGAGATCAGTCGTTGACAACACGGCTGACCGTTGGCTACGGTGCCCCCAGTCACATCCCGTTGACACGCAAACACCTTGGGGGACAACCAATGGACTTTCGAGCATTTGATGCGGCACGCCGCACGGCCGACCCACGCCAGACCGAGCTTGTCGACTCTTTCGCGCAGGGCAAGATCTCGCGCCGTGGGTTCGTCAAGAGCGGCACTGCGTTGGGTCTGTCGGCGACATTCATGGGCGCAATCATCAGCGCCTGCGGTAGCGACTCGAAGAAGGCCACAGCCACTACCACGGCTGGCACCGCCGCACCTGGTGGCACTACTGCACCCGCCGGAACCGATGCACCTGCCGGTACCGATGCACCTGCCGCCGGCGCTATCAAGCAGGGCGGCACGCTGCGTATCGCCGCACAGAAGCCCGGAAGCCCGCTCGACCCCGTAGCGATGGACAACCTCGGCGCGTACACGCCGGTGGCGACCAGTTTTGAATACCTCTGCGGCAAGGGCGAAGGCGCCACGCTTGCGCCAACGCTGGCGGAATCGTGGGAGCCGAATGCCGACGGTAGCGAGTGGACCTTCAAGTTGCGCCAGGGAGTCAAGTGGCATGACGGAACGCCCTTCACCTCAGCAGACGTCGTCGCCACCATGGACCGACTCGCCGGCAGTAATCTCAAGGCGTACCTGGTCGAAGGAGCCACCACGGCTGCCGATGATTACACCGTGACAATGAAGTTGAACAACGCCGACGGCCAGTTCCCGTATCAGGTGTCGTTGTACAACCCGCAGTCGGTGATCACGCCGGTGAGCTTCGTGCTCGGTAGCACGCTCGACAAGACACCTGCCGGAACTGGGCCCTTCAAGCTCGAGAAGTACGACGTGGCCACCGGCGCAACGTTCGTGCGCAACGACGCCTGGTGGGGTGGTACGACCTACCTCGACAAGCTCGAGTTCATCTTCTCCGACGACATTGCCACCCAGATCAGCGGCCTGCAGGGCGATGCCGCCGACGCACTCGTCCAGTTCTCGGTGGTGGGCGGCGATGCGCTGTTCGCCGATCCGAACATCGTCGTCGAAGGCATCCGGGGCGCGGCACACCGTCAACTCTGGATGAACGTGCGCGAAGGCACCTTCACCGATGTGCGGGTCCGTCAGGCCGTGGCGCTCGGGCTCGACCGTCAGGCGCTCATCGATACCGTATTGCAAGGCAAGGGCGACCTGGGCAATGACCACCCGATTGCCCCGGTGTACGAATACTGGGATTCCACCCAGCCGCAGCGAGTCAAGGACATCGAAAAGGCGAAAGCACTGCTCAAGGATGCGGGTAAGGAAGGGCTCAAGATCACGATGTTCGTGCCCAAGCTCCAAGAGATCCCGCAGCTTGCCGAACTCATCCAGACCCAGCTGAAAGACATCGGCATGCAGGTCGAGTTGAACGTGATCAGCACGGACACGTTCTACGACAGCTGGTGCAAGGTCTACGATTCCAAGACCGAGCCCGCTGGCTGTGATGGCGGCGAGGAATTCGGCATCGTTGACTACGGCAACCGTGGCGCACCCGATGTCTATCTCGTGAAGGCATATGCCACCGGTGAGTGGAACTCTGCCCACTACAACTCGAAGCCGTTTAATGCTGCCGTCAAGGCGTACCAGGCATCGCTCACGCTCGAGGACCGCAAGACCGCAATCAAAGACGTGCAGAAGATCGCCAATGAGGACGTTCCGTACGTGATCCCGTACTTCTACAACTCGCTGACCGCTCACTCCAACAAGGTCAGCGGAATCGTTGCATCTGGCCTCGGCCATTTCGAGTGCGGTAAGGCCGGTTTCCTGGCCTAGATCGCCGGTTCTTCGAAGGTTTTCCCGGTACACGTGGGGCCACCGCAGTGCGGTGGC
>JANYDH010000094.1 GCA_025359865.1 Actinomycetes bacterium
GACATGAAAGTCGACGCGATCCTGCCCGCAACGCCTTTCCGGGAGGAGTCGCGTCGAGTTATCGGCGCTGGCGACATGAAAGTCGACGCGATCCTGCCCGCACAGCCGTCGTGGTCGCTGATGCAGACTTCCACCACGCCCACCTGTCATGCAACGAACGTTCACGCTGCAGCGCGACCGCACGACCGGGATCGGGTTCCGCCAACCCCACCCGCAATTTGCGACAACCTGTCAATGACAGCCCAACGCCAAACGTCACGAGATTCTGCCCGTAACCCATCGGAGAGCGTCCTGTGGAACCCAGTCGACCCGACGTTGAGTCAACTTCTGCGGCGCCTAGGTACGCGGTCGCCGGGAAATACGTCGATCTGCCGATGTGGTGGGCCACCTCAGGCGGGCACGATGACGGTGCACCAACGAGCACTGGATATCCCGATGAATACCCTCTTTGCCACCGTCATCAACCAAGAAATTTTCAACCAGCGGCGTAACCGTTATGAGAGCGAAGCGCGGTGCCATCGCTTCGAGCGTCCGAACGGATCGTTCATCCGGCGGCTTTGGCGTGGGCGCCATGAGCACGGGGCCGATGTGCACACCGGTGGCAGCGGTGGCAGCGGTGGCAGCGTGGTCGAGCTTCGGGCGTCCGGGCAGGCAGACGAGTTCGGCGGGCGGGTCGGCCGGGTTGCGTGAACGGACCCAGTCGTGGTCGACGGGGGCCACGAGTTCGTCGCCACAAGCGATCGACACGTGGAGGCACGTGTGTCTACGTAACGACACGTGCCTCCACGTGTCGACGCGATCAGCGATGTGAACTCGTCACGCAACAAGCCCATCACATCCAACCAACTTCTGCGCGGCACCACCAGTCGATACGCTCAGCTCGGTGTTGACTGGTCGGATCGGGCTCAGCCCCGTCATGGTGGGGCGAGGCGCCACACTCGCCCGCTTGCGCGGTGTGATGGATCTTGCCGAACTCGGCACCACCGATCTTCCTGGGGTCGCGCTGATCGCTGGCGAGGCGGGCATCGGCAAGACCCGACTGCTGCGCGAGATGGTCGCGTCGCTGCCGTCGGATGTCACGGTGATCTCCGCGCTAGCCGAGCCCAGCTCGCTCGGCCGACCGTTTGACGTTGCCCGTCAATTGACGGCCGATGCAGGTCGCCCGGTTGAGTCAGCGATCGAGGTGATCGGTGCGGCTGCGCAGCGTGGCCGGGTCGCCCTGGTGGTCGAGGACCTGCACTGGATCGACGCGGACAGCGTGGCGGTACTCGATGCAATTGCACGGCAACCATGGCCGAACGTGGTCGTCTTCGCGACGTATCGACCGTCGGACCTGCGGCGCGGTGCGCCCGGAGGAGATCTGGTCTTGCGGCTGGAACGCCGCAACGAAGTCGAGCAGTTTCGTCTCGATCGCCTCGACCGCAACGAAGTCGCCGCAATGATGAGCGCGATTGCGATGGGGTCGGTTTCGTCGGCTGCGGTCGAAGCGGTCCAACGCCGCAGCGGCGGTGTTCCGTTCGTCATCGAGGAACTGATGCGTTGCGCAGGCCCTAACGCGTGCAGCGACGACATCGTTGGTGCGCAGTTGCCGTGGAGTCTGGAGGAGGCGGTTCGAGTACAACTGTCGGGCCTGTCGACACTGGAGCGTTCCGTCGTAGACGCGTTGGGTGTCTACGGCGAGCCCGCCCAGTTCGAGATGCTCGCTGAACTCGCGGGCCAGGACGAGGCGCCGTTGGTCGAGCATCTCCGCAGCCTGATGGCCCGCGGTGTCGTGGAAGAAACTCGCGATGACCGGTTTTGGTTCGGTCATGCGCTCGTTGCCGATGCTGTGCCCCATCAACTACTGGGACGAGAGCGGCGCCGCCTGCACGAACGATGTTTCGAGATGTTGCAGCGCACGGCACCAGAGCACTGCGCCGCGCTCGTCAAACATGCGGTCGGGGCCGGGCGATACGACGCCATCGCCGCCATCGCCCGGCAGGGGTCGCGTCGGTATCTCGACCGTGGCGCGTCGTTCCAGGCATTGCGCCTGGCATGCGAGGGTCTGGCCGAGGATGAACACGACCCCGATTTGCTGGCGGTTGCCACCGAGGCAGCGTGGCGGTTGGATTTTCTTCCTGAGGCACTCGAGCATGCGGAGCAGTGGCAACGCTTTGCTCGAACTACCGCAGAGCGGATCGATGCCACTCGCATCCTCGCCCGCCTCCTCACCGAGCCGGGCCGTGAGGAGGAGTGCGAGGCCGTGACCGAATCGCTGATGTCTCTCGCCGACGAACTCCCCGACGGTGCCGACAGAGCCCGCGCCGAGGCGGCCGTTGCCCAGTTGCAAATGCTGCGCAAACGCGACGACGCCGTCGAGTGGGCAGACCGGGCAATTGTCCATGCCCAGATGGCTGGCGACCGGTGGGTGGAGGCGCAGGCCAAGGTCGAACGGGCCAGCAGTCTGCTCGGCCGTGTCAGTCGCGCCACCGCGCTGGCCGCCATACGCGAGGCAGCCGACGAGGCTGCCGCTCTCGGTGACGGTGTGCTGCTCAGCCGTGCGCTGAACAACACGGTCGAGTTGCTACAACCAAATGGTGCGCAGTGTCGAGCGCTGCTGCGCCAGCTTCGTCGTACAGCAGCCGATAGCGGGTTCGACAAGCTTGGCCACATGAATGTGCTGTGGTGGGAGGCGACGGCGGCCTACGCCGATGGCGACCTGGCCACGTATCGGCGGCTGCTGAACGAGTGGTCGAGTTGGACGCCGACACCCAAGGCGCAGCAGCTGAGGGTCGGCGACCTCGCCGATCTGGCGCTGGAAGAAGGCAGGATTTCCGATGCCCGGCGCCTGCTCGATGAACCGTCGTCGTCTTCTACTTCTTCGTCGTCGTCGTCGTCGTCGGCGTTGTCTTCGGTCCATACGGATCGTGTCCACATCGCGGATCCGTTCACCCGGTTGGCGCTTGCCGCACTCGACCATGACCGCACGCTTGGCCGTACCGCATTCGATGCGATTATCAGCAGGGGTATCGCCGAGAACGGCTGGAACGTGCTCTCCATGGCGCTCGATACGGTGATGCATGCTCTCGCGATCGGGGTCACCCCGTTGGAGATTCGTGAACGAGTCGTGGACGAAATGTTCGCCACTCACCCGTCGAACGAGCAGGTTGCCGCCGGTGTGGAAGGGTTGCTGTCTCTCGCCGAGGGAAAGCATGCAGATGCGGTGGAAGCACTCGGACAGCTGCTCGCCGACGCAGATACCACTCTGACGCGGCCGGTGGCTGGATCGTTGTACCTTGCCTACGCTCAAGCGTTGCTTGCCACCGATGATCGTGAGGGCGCCGTCCGGGCGGCGCACTGCTCGGCCGGAGCACTTGCCAGGTGGCCCGGCTGGCGGCGTGACCGGGCAGATGCTTTGGCAGCTCGTCTGGAGGGGAGTGCCGCCCGTCCGATCGGCGAACTCACTGCGCGCGAATCCGAGGTGGCTGGTCTGCTGGCCGAGGGATTGACGAACGGTCAGGTGGCTGAACGGCTGTACATCTCGCCGAAGACAGCAGCGGTCCACGTGTCGAACATTTTGGCAAAACTGTCGCTCAGCAATCGTGCCGAGATCGCGGCGTGGACGGTTCGACAAGATTTGCGGGCCTCGGGCTGAACCGATGATGTGAGCGTGATCAGCCACGCCTTGTAACGTCGTCGGTATGGGTCAACAGGTCGCCGTTGTCGAAAAGCCGAGTTCCGTCCCCGGTGTGTTGCGGTTTGAGTCGAACCGCACGCTTACGGGGCAAGGTCACGAGATCTTCAGGTGCGCCGATGATGCGATCGGGCCGCGCCCGGCAGCAGTGCTAGCGCGCCAACTGCTGTCGACCGGACAGGTCGAGAGCGTGCACATGTACAGCAACATCGTGACGGTCAACCTGCAGAAGGGGTTCTCCGGGCTCGGTCTGGACGAGGTGATGCGCAACCTGTACCAGTACTGGAAGCCTGGCATGGTGCCGCAAGCCTTCGATGCACCGGCCGACGAGCCAGTCACCGGAGGCGGCGGTGCCGCGCCTGCTGGTGGCGGTGTGGGCGGCGAATCGACGTACACCCAGCTCATTCCCGAGGTGCTTCGCGAACGCAGTCGCCTTGCGATGGTGAAGTGGAAGGCCGAGCACAGCGGCTGACCCAGGGTGCTGCACCGCTCGGTGTAAGTATTTTGAGGCACCGTTGTGCGTGGCGGCCGATCGTTTCCTACGGTGACCTCGTGACGGATGGCGAACTGACCTTGCAGGAGACGGCGAACCTGCTTGGAGTCCACTACATGACCGTCTACCGATACGTGCGACTCGGCCTTTTGCCGGCGACGAAGATGGGCGGCAACTGGTGTGTCCATCAGTCCGACGTCGACCAGTTCCGTAACTCCGAACCCGAAAGGGTTGCTGGTGAGCGCGGCGGCGGTCGCCGGGCACCGTGGAGCGATCGGCTCGAATCCCGGCTGTTGGCCGGTGATGGCCGAGGCGCGTGGGGCGTGGTCGAAGCTGCGCTTGCTGCTGGCGTCGAACCAGAAGACGTGTATCTCACGGTGCTGTCACCGGCACTCAGGTCGATCGGTATGCGCTGGGCAGCGGGTGAGATCGATGTCTCGGTCGAGCATCGAGCGAGTGGCATCGCAATGCGTCTGATCGGCAGGCTGGGGCCTCGGTTCGTGCGCCGTGGTCGCACCCGTGGTGCCGTGGTGTTGGGTGCCCCGGCGGGTGAGCGGCATGCGCTGCCAGTGGCCATACTGGCCGATTTGGTCCGGTTGCAGGGGTGGGATGTGTCAGATCTTGGTGGTGACGTCCCCGATACGTCGTTCGTGCATGCTGTACTCACCACCCCCGATGTCGTCGCGGTGGGCATCTCGGTCACGTCCGTCGAGAACCTGGTGGCAGCTGCTGGCGCAGCATCGGCACTGCGCGAATCGGCTTCTGGGGTGTTGGTGGTGATTGGTGGGGCTGCGGTTCGCGACGAAGCCCATGGCTTGGAGCTCGGTGCGTCGGCAGTGGCAGCGGATGGGCGTGGCTTTACGGCGCTGTTGGATGGGCTGCGCATCACGACTCATTCACCGTAGAAGCCCTAGCGAATCGTACGCACGTTCGACTATCATGGGAAGATGGTCGTCGCAGTTGCCTCCGTACCCAGGACCACCGCCGTAGTTGCTGGTACCCGCGTACTCGATCCCGATGCGCGTGATCGTCTCGCAGCGCTCGCCCCACGGCTGACGGGTGGGTTGCTCGCCGGCGACCGTTGCATACCGGTTCACCCTGCGTACCAGGGGGTCTTGCCACAGGGATTGCCCTGTGGAGCCACCGTGCTCACCGAGGGCCAGGCTGCGCTATCGAGCGCGTTCTTGCTGGCAGCGGCACCCGTGCAGATGGGTGCCTGGCTCGGGGCGGCCGGCCTCGCCGCGTTCGGGGCCCAGGCATGTGCCGAAGCTGGGGTGGCCCCCGAGCGGGTGGTCGTGGTCCGCGACACTCCATCGCGAACCGACGAGATGTGGGGTCAGGTGCTTGCTGCGTTGATCGACGGGTTCGATGTCGTGTTGTTCGGGGCCGCAGCGCGAGTGCGAGCCGGAACCGCGCGGCGGATTCAATCACGCCTGCAACAGCGTGGAGCGGTCTTGGTCATCGTCGGGGCAGCCGGACCCTTTTCGTGTGATCTCACCGTTGCGAGCCGTGCCGTCTGGTCTGGTCTCGGTCACGGTCACGGTCGTCTCCAGACGCGCCAAGTTCACCTCGAGGTCACCGGACGGCGCATGCCCCGAGCCAGCCGTGACACGTTGTGGTTCCCCGCCGGTGATGGCCGTATCGAACGATTGACACCCGAATCCGGGTCGACGCCGTTACGTCGCGCCGTTTGAATCATGCCTGTCATGCCTGTCATGCCTGTCCCGCCTGGCCTGCCTGGACTCACAGTGGTTCGTCTCGCGGTGGTTCGATGCCCGCAGTGGCCGATCGTGGCCGCAGGTTGCGAGCTAGACGAGCCGGTTGCCGTGGTGCACGCCAACCGCGTCGTTGCCCGGTCGCTCGCCGCAGCCCAGGCCGGCATCGTCATCGGGCAGCGCCGGCGTGAGGCGCAGAGCCGCTGCCCGCGGTTGCGCCTCGTGGCCCACGAACCTGCCCGTGATGCCCGCGCCTTTCACCCGGTGGTCGACGCCGTGGCAACCATGGTGCCGCGACTCGAGATCACCGAGCCCGGAGTGCTCACGTTCGCCACCCGCGGTCCATCTCGCTACTTCGGCGGTGATGCTGCGCTCGCCGTACGTGTACAGGTGCTGGTCGACCAGGTCATCGGCGGACAGTGCGCGGCAGCGGGGCGGCCGGCAGTGGGCATTGCCGATGGATGTTTCGCGGCAGGGGTAGCCGCCCGCCACGGGGTCCGAGCCGCAGCCACCGGCGGCAGCGAGCGGGCGACGCACGTTGTCGCTGCTGGCAAGTCGGCCGAGTTCTTGGGTCCGTTGTCGCTGCGGTGGTTGATCGACGTCGGTGGTGTCGGCCCCAACCTCGTCGGGTTGTTCCGCCGGCTCGGCCTGGCCAATCTCGCCGCGCTCGCCGCGTTGCCGGTGGCCGACGTACTGGCCCGCTTCGGCACCGAGGGGATCCGCGCCCAATGCATGGCAGCAGGCGGCGACGACCGTCTACCCGGTACCGAGGACCCACCCGAGGGTCTGGTGTTCGTGCACCGGTTCGAAACGTCCGTGCAGCACCTCGACACGCTGGTGTTCGCCGGCAAGCATCTGGCCGAACAACTCACCGAAGCGCTGTCGGGTCAGGGTCGGGTATGCACGAAGCTGCTGGTCACCGCAGAAACCGAACATGGTGAGCGAACCGAACGGTACTGGTCGCGCGGCACCGGGCTGTCTGCACAGGCAATGGTCGAACGAATCCGCTGGCAGTTGGACGGATGGGCGCAACAGACCGACGCCGCTATCACCGCGGGGGTGATCCAGCTGCAACTCGAGCCCGCCGAAGTGTGCGCCGACGTCGGTGTCCAACTGGGATTGTGGGGTGGGCGCACCCAGGCCGACGAGTGGGCTCAACGTGCTACCGCGCGATTGGCCGGGCTGGTTGGTGACGAGCACGTGGTGGTGCCGGCATGGCAGGGAGGACGCCATCCGGGTGACGTGTACCGCTGGGTGCCTGCCGGTCTCAGCGATCTCGCCGATGGTGCCGCCCGCCTTGCCCCGACAGCCGGTAGCCCCACGGCAGCCCCATGGCCGGGGTCGTTGCCCGCACCGTCACCGGCTGCGGTGTATCCGTCGGCGGCCGAAGTAACCGTGGTCGACAGCAACGGTCAGCCCGTTTCGGTCAGCGGTCGTGGTGTCCCGAGTGGCGTGCCTGCCGTTGTACGCGGTGACGGTTTCGTCGAGCAGGTCACTTCGTGGGCAGGGCCGTGGGTGGTCGACGAACGGTGGTGGGATGCAGGACGTCACCGCCGGGTGGCTCGGTTCCAGTTGCTGACCACATCGGGACGTGCCTATCTCGCCGTCATCGAACGCCAGCAATGGTGGCTGCTCGCCGAATATTCCTGAACGAGTTCGGCAACAAGTTCTGGTTCGGCTTTGGTGGCATACTCACCCTGTGATCGAGCCGATGATCCCCGCCAATGAGCTGCAGCGAATGGCTGCGTTGCGCAGCCTCGGCCTTCTCGACACGCCAGTCGAGGAGCGGTTCGACCGCATCACCAGGTTGGCTCAGCGGTTGTTCGGAGTGCCGATCTCGCTGTTCAGTCTCGTCGATGAGAACCGGCAGTGGTTCAAGTCCCGGCAGGGTCTCGACGCTACTGAGACATCTCGCGCTGTGTCGTTTTGTGGCCACGCGATCAACGGCGATGTGGTATTCCAGGTGCCAGATGCCACCGGCGATGAACGTTTCGCTGACAACCCACTCGTGGTCGGTGACCCTTCTATCCGGTTCTACGCCGGCTGCCCGGTTGCCAGCCCCGACGGCTCGGCACTTGGCACGCTGTGCGTGATCGATCGAGTATCTCGAACATTGTCCGATGAAGAAGTTCTCACCCTGTCTGACCTCGCAGATATGGTCGAACGCGAGATCGCCGCGTCGGCTCTAGCCATCACCGATGAACTCACAGGATTGAGCAATCGACGCGGACTCCACCTTCTTGGCCAGAAGGTGCTCGACGTGTGTGCGCGGCAACGCCTCCCTGCATCGCTGGTTTCGATCGATGTCAATGGTCTCAAGAAGATCAATGATCAGCAAGGCCATGCGGTTGGTGATCTGGCGCTTCGCGAGGTCGCCGATGTGCTCGGGAGCGCGTTCCGGCTGTCCGATGTCATCGCCCGAGTCGGCGGCGATGAATTCGTTGCACTCCTATCGGCGACCATCTCCGCAGATGTTGCGCTCGACCGGTTGCGGCATGAGTTCGCCGTCCGAAATGCCATGCCAGGGGCTCGCTACCAGCTGTCGGTCTCTGCTGGTAACGCAGCGTTTGATCCCGAGTACCCGGCCACGCTCGACCAGTTGCTCGAACTCGCCGACGCTGAAGAACGCGCCGAGAAGGCCGCCAGCCGTTCAGTGGGCTGAGCCGACGCGGCGCTCGATCGTCATCCGCCGGGCGGTGTCATCGACCTGGTCACGCTGTACTCGCCAGTCGCGTCGCCGGACGGGAACACGCGAAGTCGGTAGGTGCCGGCGGTATCGAACGCAACCCGGCCCAGATTGCCACACATCCCGATCGCTGCAGAAAAGGCGGTTCCGTCGCCCGTGTCGATCGCGTAGAGCAGATCGGCGCTCGTGCAGCCGGGTGCGGCGTTGAAGAACGCAACCGTGCCGGCGCCGACGGTAAACGTATAGATATCGCGCGCTCCGGGCCGGTCGATCGTGCCTGACACCGTCTGCCCTGGCTCGATCGTGAATGCCTGATCGACCCTGGATTCCTTCCAGACCACCTGGTACGGGCCGGTCGCCGCATCGGATGGGAACACCCGAAGTTGGTAATCGCCGGCAGTATCGAATTCGACTCGCCCCAGATCGCTGCACACCCCCGTGGATGCGAAGAACGCGTTGCCATCAGCGTGATCGATGGAGTACAGCAGTTCGGTGCCGGTGCAGTCGGGCGCGGCGGCAAAGTACGCGACGGTGCCGGCGGCGACGGTGAAGGTGTAGATGTCGTGTGCTCCCGGTTGGTCGATGTTGCCGGACACGATCTGGCCTGGTGCGATCGAGGAGGTTTGATCGGCCCGGGATTCCTTCCAAATCACCTGGTACGCACCGGTCGTCGAGTCGGACGGGCGGACAAGGAGTTGGTATGTGCCAGCGGTGTCGAACTCGACTCGGCCCAGTTCGCCGCACATGTTGATGGCACCGGCGAATGCGTTGCCATCAGCCCGATCGATCTCGTAGCTCAGGTCCACGGGGGCACAGTTGGAGGCGGCGGCAAAGTACGCGACGGTGCCGGCGGCGACGGTGAAGGTGTAGATGTCGTGTGCTCCCGGTTGGTCGATGTTGCCGGACACGGTCTGGCCTGGTGCGATCGAGGAGGTTTGATCGGCCCGGGATTCCTTCCAAACCACCTGGTACGCACCGGTCGTCGAGCCGGACGGGCGGACCACGAGTTGGTAGCTGCCGGCGGTGTCGAATTCCACTCGGCCCAGGTCGCCACAGATGTTGGTGCCCGCAGCGAACGCGTTGCCGTCGGGCGTATTGATCTCGTAGATCAGATCGATGGGGGCACAGCCGGGCGCAGCGGCAAAGTACGCGACGGTGCCAGCGGCGACGGTGAAGGTGTAGATGTCGTGGGCGCCGGGCTGGTCGATCGTTCCGGACACGGTCTGCCCCGGCGAAATCGCAGACACGACGTCGGGCCGAGATACGTGGCGAACCACGGAGTAGGGCCCGGCGCTATCGATCGACGAGAAAATCCGAATCTGGAACGTTCCTGCATCGGTGAATTCGACGCGGCCGAGATCCGAGCACATCCCGGCTGCGGCGGCGAACGTGCTGCCAGCGGAATCGTCGATCTCGTACAACAGATCGGTACTCGTGCAGCCTGGCGCTGCGGCGAAGTAGTCGATCTCGCCGGCTACGACCGTGAACGCGAGCAGGTCAACCGTTCCGCCTTCGAGTTGGCCGACCAGCGACGTCCCCGTGACGGTCGCCGGGGTGACAGTGCTGACTGGTGCCGATGATGTGACGGGCGCAGACGATGATTCGTGTCCGTTACTCACGATCACGGCAGCACCACCGGCGACCACGACCACGGCGGCTGCTCCGGCGATCCAGTGCAAGCCGCGTGGACGGCCACGTAGTAACGACTTGCCCCGGGGGGCGTGATGTCCGACGGCATGCTCGACCGCCTGCGGCTGCGGCTGTGGTGGAGCCGGCGCGTTGAGCGGGGTGCCTGTATACCCTGCGCCGGGATTCGGTGCGCTGAGCGGTGTCCCCGCATACCCGCCCCCAGCGGTTGTGCCAGGTGCCGCGAGCGGCGTACCGCCATATCCTGCCGTTGCGCCGGGTGCTGAGAGCGGTGTCCCCGCATATCCACCTGCTGCGGTTGCTCCGGGCGCGGCCAGCGGTGTGCCTGCGTATCCCACAGCCGGCGCGGCCGTCGATACGGTCGCAGCGGTGGCAGTTCCGGATGCCAACACCGCACCAACGACTCCACCTCCGAGCGCGGCACCACCGGCGGCGGCCCCCAACACTCCACCACCCGTCGACGGGGGCGCAAATGCACTGGTCGCTGGCCTCCGTGACCGGGCGACGATTGCCGCACCAGTCGCAAGGAGCAACTCGTCCACCACGGTGAGGGACGTCGCTGCGACTGCCGATCGTGCCTGTGAGTACGTCACGAGCTCCAGATCGACTATAGGAACACCGGCGAGGCGCGCCGCCTCGACCAGCAACCCCGATCGGTAGTCGTCCAGGTCGTCAGAATGCGCGAGTCCGATGACGCCAGGTCGTGCATCGCCAGACGACTCGCAGGCATCGAGGAGGACGGAACCCACCAGATGGCCGATCAAGGATTCCACGCCGTATGGGGTCCCAGTCACCATGATCGGCACGGTCTCACCGAGGTGGCCCACGAATCCGCCGGTCACTGCGCTCACGTCGGCTCCGGCACGTGCCACCTGGTTACCGGCGACCATCCGACCATCCGACGAGACTGCTACTACCGAGGCGATGACCCCACCATGGGTTGAGTCCTGGTCTGTCCCTGACACGTGATCGTCGTGCACCGTTGCCCACGCAGTCGTCGACGCCCCGACGTCGATGCCCAGCCCGTATGTCATCGCTGCCCCTTCCTCGAGACCAAGTCTGCTCCACGAGCGAGGCCTAGACTGCGCTTGCGTGGCAACGAGGCACGGGTCAGACTCGACGCCGCTTACTCGCCGACGACCCTAGTGTCGTCCGGTGTCGTCCGGTGTCCGCTGGAATGGGGACGCGATACGAAGTTGTCAGGCGGATGCGAGTTCGCGGCCGTCGTGCTCGGCGCGCAGCAACTCTGTGCTCAACCGGAAACCGACGCCACGCACGGTATGGATGAACCGCAGTTCGGGTGCAAACTGCTGCAACTTGCGACGCAGATTCGACAGGTGCACGTCCACAACGTGGGTGTCACCGACCCAGTTCGGACCCCACACTTCCTCGAGCAACTGCACGCGTGCTCGCACCTCGGAAGGGTGCCGGCACAACTGCTCGAACAGCGCGAACTCGATGCGGGTGACGGGGACATCGTGGCCGTGTACCCGGATTTCCCTGCGACCGACGTCGACCGTGAGCGGGCCGAGCGCGATCAGCGAAGCCGCCATGGGATCCCATCGGGCATGCACGGCGCGAGGTCGGCGTAACAGCGCCTGACAGCGCGCGGCCAGCTCATCGGGCGTCACCGGCACCGAGACTACGTCATCGGCGCCGGCTCGTAGGGCGCGGATGCGCATCATGTCGGCGTTGGGCGGGGCAATGCCGACCACGTACGAATCCGTCAAGCCCCGAAGGGTGTCGAACAACGAGCCGCCGCGAGGACTGGGGAGCTCGAGATCGATCATCAGAACATCCGGCGAGAACGACTGCGCTAACACGAGCGCAGCCGACTCTTCGGTTGTCGCGCTTACTGAGAACCCACGTTCGCGCAGAGCGACCGAGGCGATGCGCCGCAACAGCGCATCATTCACCGCGAGCAGTACTCGTGGCGCAAGTTGTGCATCTGGTTCCATCCGTTGTCTCCGCCTCGGTGCCATCCGACGGATCCGCGACCCGTCTGCACTTGTGGTACGGAGGAGTCATCGGTATGCAAGGGTCCTCGCTGTAGTCGAATGGCGGGGGATCTCCACTCACCCGTTCAGACAGCGCTGTCCAGACACGCGCTGGCGGTCTATCGTGCGATTCGATGGTCATGCCGCTTTCGCTCTCACAACTCGTGCGCGTCCAAGTGGCCGACCGCAAACCAGTGGATGAACGAGAGCGCGAGTCGGTCGCCGCGTTCCTTCGTGCGTTCGACGCATTGCCTGCGCCGTTCGATGAGCATGCCGACCCTGTTCATGTCACAGCCTCTGCAATCGTGGTCGGCCGGCGCGGTGTCGTGCTGCACCTGCACAAGCGGCTTGGCATCTGGCTGCAGCCAGGTGGGCACATCGACCCGGGTGAAACGCCATGGGCGGCTGCGCTACGAGAGTGCGTCGAGGAGACCGGTTTGCCTGTCTCGTGGCCGGCCGTGCAGGGGGTGCAGGGGGTGCAGGCCGTGCAGGGGGTGCAGGGGGTGCAGCCGCTGGCGCACGTCGATGTTCATCCGGGCCCGCGTGGCCATACCCACCTCGACGTGCGATATCTGGTGCATGCAGAGCCCGTCGACCCGGTGCCGCCGCCGGGCGAAAGCCAAGATGTGCGTTGGTTCGACTGGGATGAGGCGATCGATCTGGCTGACGCGGGATTGGCGGGCGCATTGCGGTCGTTGGCGCCCTGAAGCCTGTGCCCTGAAGCCTGTGCGCTGAAGCCTGTGCCCTGAAGCCCGCACCCTGAGGGGCGATGCGGTCGGTTTCGAGGCGGACCGGGCTTGCATCCCGTCGGCTGGCATGTACTATCTCCTACCTATGCAAACGCTTGCAGCTTCCGACGTTGATCCTGTCGACCCGGCGGCATCGGCGGCAGCATCGGCCAGGCTGGACGGTCCCGATTGGTGGCGGACCGCGATCGGCTACGAGATCTACATCCGGTCGTTCTACGACACCAACGGCGACGGAGTCGGCGATCTCGCAGGTGTCACCGCCAAGCTCGACTACCTGCACGATCTTGGCGTCGACGTGGTATGGCTGACCCCGTTCTTCCCGAGTCCGGGCCACGACCACGGATACGACGTGTCCGACTACTGCGACATCGATCCGCAGTTCGGCACGCTCGCCGATTTCGATTCCATGATCGCTGCTGCACATGCGCGTGACCTGCGGGTCTTCATCGATCTCGTTCCGAACCACACCTCGTCGGAACACCGATGGTTCACACAGGCGATCGCTGATGTCGCCAGCCCCTTTCGGCAGTACTACCACTTCAGGGACCCGGCACCGGATGGCGGCCCTCCGAACAACTGGGTCGGCCACTTCGGTGGGTCTGCGTGGACGTTGGACCCAAGCGGGAGCGGCCAGTACTACCTGCACTTGTTCCTGCCGGAACAGCCGGATCTGAATTGGGTAAATCCGGCTGTACTCGACGAGTTCGCGGCCGTTCTGAAGTTCTGGTGCGAGCGCGGCGCCGACGGGTTTCGGATCGACGTCGCCCATGGTCTGGCCAAGGATTCGGCGTACCGGGACAATCCGCAGGTTCGGCCCATCACGGCCGGCATGCATCCCACCGACGTGTTTCACTCGTTCGAGCATTGCTACGACTTACATCAGGCAGAGACGGCCGAGATCTTTCGCCAGTGGCGTCGCGTTGTTGTCCCCTACGGCGCGGTGCTACTGGGCGAAATGGACACTCGTGACGTTGCCCGTTTCGGCGACTATGTAGCCCGTCGCGATGCTCTTGACCTGGGGTTCGTGCTCAAGATCGGGTTGACCGAGTGGGATCCGGCCGAGTACATCGGTGACCTAGTCGACTTCGCCTACGCGGCAAATGGCGGAGCAGCCTGGGAGGTGAGCAACCATGATCAGGCTCGTGCCGTCTCACGATTCGCTGAGTCCGGTGGCGGTCTCCAGGACGACGAAGTTGGGCTACGGCGCACACTGGCGTTGACCACATTGATGGTCGGCATGGATGGGATGACGTTCATCTACCAGGGTGAGGAGCTCGGTTTGCCAAACGCCAAGGTCGTCGGTCAGACACAGGATCCGATGAGCGCCCGTAACGGTGGCGGGTGGGGCCGCGACGTTGCCCGCGGTGCGATGCCGTGGGATTCGTCGTCGAGTAACGGCTTCACCAGTGCCGAGCAGGCGTGGCTGCATACCGAGCGCCTACCCGACCACCTGACCGCCGAATTCCAGCTGACTCGGCCAGAATCGACATGGGCGCGCTATCGCGATCTGATCATGATCCGCAAGCGCTTTCGTGATGCCTTTACAGTACCGATGAGGCTTCGTCTGCGTACCGACTCGGCGATGGTGATCGAGCGGGGGAAACTAATCTTCGTTGCTAACTTCGGCACGGAGACCTTCGCGTATTCGTCGCCGCACGAACTCACCGTCGAATATGAAAGCGCGCCCGGAGCTACTGGCGCTGCTGGCGCTCATACTGGTGGCAGTTCTGACCTACTCGTCCAACCTGAGTCGACGGTCATCGTCCGCCGCCACGTGTAGACGTGGCTACTGTCCGGGACAAAGGGAGGATCGTGCCCAGCGAGCAGCCGCCCGCATCGCAGGAGCCCGCATCGCAGGAACCAACGGCGCAAGCGACGATTGTCGATGTAGCGCTACGAGCCGGCGTCTCGGTGGCTACCGTCAGCCGTGCGCTGCGCAACTATCCCAATGTCGCTTCGGCAACGCGCGACCGAGTCCTGCAGGCAGCGGGCGAACTGTCATACGTGGCCGATACGAACGCGTCGCGGTTGGCATCGGGGCGATCCAATACCATCGGTGTACTGGCACCGATCCTCACCAGCTGGTACACCGGCGAAGTGATCGCCGGCGTGGAGGAAGTACTTCGCGATGCCGAACTCGACCTGCTGATCAGTACGCGAGGTTTGGTTGACCGACGCGATGCATTCGAAGTCGCTTCGGCATTTCGCCAGCGTGTCGACGGAATGATCCTGGTTGATGCCTATTTCCACGATGAAGGCGCCCGCATGAACAGGGCGGGAATTCCGACAGTTGTAGTCGGTGAGCACATGGCGGCCGTGCCTTCGCTGTCGATCGACGACCGACTCGGCGGAGAGATGGCGACCCGGCACCTGCTCGAGTTGGGTCACCGCCGGGTCGGCCTCATCGGTGGGCTAATTACTCCTGACGTCGTGTCGGCCGTCCTCGACCGGCGTCTTGCGGGCTTCCACGCGGCGCTGGCCGCCGGGCGCCTGCGGCGTGATCGCAGTCTGATCGCAGAGGGAAACTTCACGATCGAAGGAGGCCGACGCGCTGCTCGTCAACTACTCGCCAACGACAACCCGCCGACAGCGATCTTCTGTTTGTCCGACGAGATGGCGTTCGGGGCGATACAGGCGGCGCGCGAACTCGGTCTGTCGATCCCGCGCGACCTCTCATTGATCGGTTTCGACGACCATCCAGTGGCCGAGGCGATCGGGTTGTCGACGATCCGCCAACCGGTGCGCGACATGGGGCGCGTTGCAGCGCGGTTGGTAGCCGACATCATCGATGGTCACGAGCCGGTGTCACGACATCTTCCGCAAGCTATTGCTCTCGTTGCACGGTCCAGCACGGCAGCGCCATCACGATGATTTGTGTGTCCGCACGATGACGAACGTGTTGACGAGTCATCGAATCTGGGTTACTCTGCAAACGCTTACATATTCGGACGGGGGAACTCGCCGACTCACTAGGGGGTACAACATGACGGCACGCCGTCGCTGGGGCTTCGTCGCCTCGGTACTTACTGTTTCGTTGGTCGCCGCAGCCTGCGGTTCCGACACCAAGAAGGCCGCGCCAGCCACCACGGTGGCCGCAACGGCAACTACTGCCGCCGCATCTACGGGCACCGATGCGCCAGCTGGCACCGATGCGCCTGCTGGCACCGATGCCGCCGCAGGCGACAAGCCGTTCGCCGGTAAGGTCGTCACGATCTTCAGCTCCATCCGTGACGTCGAAGCCGACCGCCTCGATCAGGCCTGGAAGCCGTTCGAAGACGCTACCGGTATCGATATCCAGCACGAGGGTTCGGGTACGTTCGAAGACGACCTGAAGCTCCGCGTCGATGGTGGTAATGCCCCCGACCTGGCCTTCGTCCCGCAGCCCGGCTTGCTTGCCACCCTCGTCGGCGGCGGCAAAGTCGTGCCACTGTCCAGCCTGGAAGCTGACGTTGCCGCAAACGACATCGACGGTTGGGTGGGCTTCGGCTCGGTCGACGGCAAGTTCTACTCGCCTCCGTTCGGCGCGAACATCAAGAGCCTCGTGTGGTACAGCCCGAAGGCGTTTGCCGACAAGGGTTACAAGATCCCCACTACGTGGCAGGAGATGCTCGATCTGAGCCAGAAGATCGTTGACGACGGTGGCAAGCCGTGGTGCGTCGGTGCCGAGTCCGGTGGAGCTACTGGTTGGGTGCTCACCGACTGGGTTGAAGACGTCATGCTCCGCACCGCGGGCGCCGAGACGTACGACAAGTGGGTCGCCCACACGATCCCGTTCAACGACCCAGCGGTCGTGAAGGCCGTCGACCTGGTCGGCGACATCGTCAAGAACGATGCCTTCGTGCTCAACGGTGCAGCCAGCATCCCCAGCACCTCGTTCCAGGAGGCCGGCCTGCCGCTGCTCACCGGCGAGTGCTACATGCACCGCCAGGCCAGCTTCTACGGCAACCAGTTCCCGGACGGCACCACGAAGGGGCCAGATGGCCAGGTGAACGCGTTCTACCTGCCGACCGTCAAGGCAGACGACCCGAAGGTGATGCTGGGCGGCGGCGAGTTGATCACTGCGTTCCGCGATGCACCCGAAGTGGTCGCAGCGGCCAAGTACCTCACGAGCGCCGAGTTCGCGAACAGCCGCCTTGCACTTGGCAACTGGTTGACCCCGAACAAGTTGGCTGATATCAGCCTGGTCACCGATCCGCTCGAGCAGCAGTTCGCCCAGTATCTTGCAACATCAGACGTGTTCCGTTTCGACGGATCCGACCTGATGCCCGGCCCGGTTGGAGCCGGGACGTTCTGGACCGAGATGATCGAATGGGTCACCGGCAAGAGCACCGCAGACACGTTGAAGGCCATCGACGAGAGTTGGCCTGCAAGCTGACCTTCGTTCAACACGTTGGTTGCCAATTGAAATGAGTTCCGAACTGCCCTGGCTGGGCGACGAGAGTCGACCAGTCAGGGCAGTTCGGTTCAATGAGTAGTAAGTTCGGCATCGATCGCATCCTGGGGGGACCGCATGATCGAAATCTTCAAGACATTTGTCACAGTTGCACTCGGCCTCGGCGCGTTCTTGGCCGTCATGGTCGGCTTGTACTGGCTGGCGAGTCAACTTCCCGAGCCGTGGCGCGATCGTGCCAGAGTAATGGTTTTCGTCGGGCCGGCCCTGGTGTTGCTCGTCGGTGGCCTGATCCTTCCGTCGCTCTACACCGGGCGACTGTCGCTCTTTACGGGGCCAAACGCCAACAAGTGGTACGGGTTCGGCAACTTCCGCGAACTCTTCACCGACAGCGACAACCTGATCGTGCTGCGCAACACCGTGTGGTGGGTCATCTTGGTCACACTCGCCAGCACGGTGATTGGCATCACCATTGCCCGGCTCGCCGACCGCATGCGTGGCGAACCATATGCAAAGGCGTTGATCTTCTTGCCGACGGCAATCTCGATGGTGGGCGCCGGCGTCATCTGGAACTTCGTCTATGCCACCAAAGGCAACGATCCCGACAAGCAGTACGGCCTACTGACGTGGCTGTGGCTGAAGGCCGAACCCATCCTGCCAGGCAAACAAGACCCCCACTACTGGCTGCAAGACCGTGAGTTCTTCGGATTCCACAGCAGTTTTCTGCCAGGCCTCAACACGCTCTTCATGATCGTCGTGATCGTCTGGATCCAGGCCGGATTTGCCACGGTCGTCATCTCCGCAGCGATGAAAGGTGTGCCCGATGATCTCGTCGAGGCCGCAAAGATCGATGGGGCCACCGATCGGCAATCATTTTTTCGCATTGTGCTGCCGTACGTGAAGGGGACCATCATCACGGTCGCCACCACCACTCTCATTGCCGTGTTGAAGGTGTTCGACATCGTGCAGACGATGGGCAAGGGCGGGCAGTTCGCCACGAGCACGTTGGCTAACGACATGTACCAGCGCAGTTTTCCGCTCTCGCAGCCCGGCTACGGTGCCGCACTCGCTGTGATCTTGTTCGTCGCGGTCGTACCGATTGTGTACGTGAATGCGAAGAACCAACGCAACATCCGAGAGGGACGCTGACATGGCATCAACGATTTCCACACCGGTTGACGCAACGGTCGGCGCGAAGGGCGGCGCGCAAGGTGGTGTGCAAGGTGGCGTGCTGGCCGGTGTGAACGGTCCGAACAAGCCACCGGACCTCACTCCGAGGGGTTCCAAGATCGCCAAGAACCTGTCCAGCAAGAAGGGCTCGATCATCGTCTGGCTGATTGCGGCACTGTGGACGGTGCCCACGTTCGGACTGCTCGTTTCTTCGTTTCGCCCCGAGACCCAGATCAAGACCAGTGGCTGGTGGTTCTTCTTCTCCGACCCGTCGGTCACTCTCGACAACTACAGGGGCGTCCTCGACAACAAGGTCGGCGGCCAGCCGTTCACCGAGTTCTTCTTAAACTCGATCAAGATCACCGTCCCCGGTGCCGTGATACCGATCTTCCTCGCAGCGTTCGCTGCCTATGCATTTTCGTGGATGAAGTTCTGGGGTCGTGACTGGATCTTCGTCGGCGTCGTGGCATTGATGGTGGTTCCGTTACAGATGACCCTGATTCCGCTGCTGCGCTTCTTCAACTCCGACTTCTTCCCCGACAAAGCCAACGGAATCCCAGCAATCTGGCTAGCGCACAGCATCTTCGCGATGCCGCTGGCGATCTTCTTGTTAAAGAACTTCATCGGCTCGCTTCCCAGCGAAGTGATTGAAGCGGCCCGTGTCGACGGTGCCAGTCACATGGTCATCTTCATGAGGATCGTCTTGCCGCTCTCGGTTCCGGCGCTGGCATCGATCGGTATCTTCCAATTCTTGTGGGTCTGGAACGACCTGCTCGTGGCCAAGGTGTTTGGGGGAGGTGCCAAGAACCAACCGATGACCTTTGCGATGGTCGACATGGTTGGTTCGAAAGGAAATGAATGGCAACTGCTCACGGCCGGAGCGTTCGTCACCATGATCGTTCCGTTGATCGTGTTTCTCAGTTTGCAACGGTTCTTCGTTCGTGGCCTGCTGGCCGGAAGTGTGAAAGGTTAGGCGATGTCGACTCTTGAGTTGATCAACTTGCAGAAGCGTTATCAGAATGGCTACGAGGCTGTTCCGGGCCTCGACCTCGAGGTGCGCGACGGCGAGTTCTTGGTACTCGTCGGACCATCGGGTTGCGGCAAGTCGACGGTCTTGCGGATGGTGGCCGGACTCGAAGACATCAGTGGCGGCGACATGCTCATCGACGGCGTCCGCGTCAACGATATGGGCCCCCAGCAGCGCGACATCGCCATGGTGTTCCAGAGCTATGCGCTGTATCCAAACATGACGGTCGGCGAGAACATCGGCTTTGCGATGAAGTTGCGCAAGACCGACAAGGCCGTCATGGCCACCAAGGTTGCCGAGGTCGCGGCGTTACTCGAGCTCGACAAGGTGCTCGACCGCAAGCCGGGCCAACTCTCTGGTGGCCAACGCCAGCGTGTCGCGATGGGCCGAGCGATCGTGCGCGAACCGAAGCTGTTCTTGATGGATGAGCCGCTGTCGAACCTCGATGCCAAGCTCCGTGTCCAGACTCGCGCCGAGATCTCCCGGCTGCAGAGGCGACTGAATATCACCACGATGTACGTCACCCACGATCAGGTCGAAGCGATGACCATGGGTGACCGTGTCGCAGTGTTGCGCCGTGGATATCTCATGCAGTGCGCGACGCCGCAAGAGCTGTATCACACGCCCGATAACTTGTTCGTCGGTCAGTTCATCGGTTCACCGTCGATGAACGTCGTTCGCGCCGAGGTGGTCGAGGGCACTGGCGGGCTTCCAGCACTCACCGTTGGCTCACAGACGATCCAGCTCGATGATGCCGCCCTTGCTCAACTGCCCGGAGTGCGAGGGATGATTGGCCGCAGCGTCGCGTTTGGCATGCGACCTGAGGTGCTGGGCGATGAAGGCACGTCGAGCATCGACGTCGACGTGGAGCTGGTCGAGATGCTGGGCGCCGAACTCTTGGTCCATGCAACCATCGATGCCCCATCGGTCAAGCAGACCGACGAAGGCGTCGAGATCGGCGAATCGAACACCTCCATGATTGTTGCTTCGATGGATGCCCGTATTCGGGTGAATGCCGCCTCGCGGATGTCGCTGACGCTTGATACCAGCCGAATTCACCTGTTCGACCTGGTGACCGGCGATGCCATTGGGAAAGCAAAGGTCGACGTTGGCTGACCACCCCGATCGTGAGTAGTCCAGCGCAGAGCAGTCCAGCGCAGAGCAGGTTCCCCAGTGACTTTCTGTGGGGGGCCGCCACCTCAAGCCATCAGATCGAAGGAGATCGGTCCGGTCGCAGCGGCAACATCTGGGACTCGTTCAGCCGCGTACCGGGTGCGGTGGTCAACGGAGATCACGCTGATGTGGCATGCGATCACCTATGGCTGATGGAACGCGACGTGCAGATCATGAGCGATCTCGGTCTGCAGGCGTATCGACTGTCGATCTCGTGGCCGCGGATCCTCGCCGATGGCACTCTGTCGAGCCGGTCGCCCTTGGGCATCGGCCAGTATCACCGACTGTTCGAACTACTGCTGGCCGCCGGCATCGAACCGGTGCCGACGTTGTTCCATTGGGATCTCCCACAGGCACTCGAAGCGCGAGGTGGGTTTCGCAATCGGGACTGCGCCTGGTGGTTCGCCGACTATGCCGGGTTGATGGCGCAAGAGTTCGGCGACGTGATCACCCGGTGGGCGACGCTCAACGAACCGTGGTGTCACGCCTACCTTGGCCATGCATCGGGCGAGCATGCCCCAGGAATGAGCGATCCGCAGGCTGCGGTGGCTGTCGCTCACCACCAGCTGCTCGGTCACGGTCTTGCGCTCACGGCGATGCGTGCCGAACGGCCCGAGACGTTGCAGCTCGGTGTCGTGGTCAACCCCGCGCCAGTGCACGGTGACGCCGCCATCGATCCGGATCTGATTCGGCGCATCGACGGCACGCTGAACCGTTGGTTTCTCGACCCAGTGTTACTCGGCCGCTATCCAGCCGATGTGCTCGACGACATGGGGCCGTGGGCCAGTTGCGTTCAGCCGGGAGATGAGGAGATCATCGGCCAGCGACTCGACTGGTTGGGCATCAACTACTACAACGACCATTTCTTCACGATCCCCGAAACGGGAACAACAGGCCCCGAACGCACGCCGCACATTACAGCGCCATCAGCCCGACCGACCCTGCCCGCCCGCCCGACCCTGCCCGCCCGACCGACCCTGCCGGTTACCGGTATCGGCTGGCCCATCACCCCTGAAGGATTTGCCGCATTCCTGCGGCGAATGGTCATCGACTATGGCGACGCATTGGTGCCGCTGTATATCACCGAGAACGGGGCGGCGTACGACGATCCGATGATCGACGGCCGCATCGACGACACCCGACGGATGGAGTACTACGATGCCCACCTGCGCGCACTCCTTTCGTCAATCGGTGACGGCGTACCGGTGCGCGGCTACTTCGCCTGGTCGCTGTTCGACAACTTTGAGTGGGCGCATGGATTCGGGCAGCGGTTCGGCATCGTCCACGTCGACTTCGACACGCTGGCGCGTACCCCTCGGGCCAGTGCCGGTTGGTACCACGACCTGATCGCCACTTCGGTCATCCCCGAGCTCACAGCCAGTTGACCCACCACCTCGCGTCGAGTTATCACCTGCCCCACTCACTCGCGTCGAGTTATCGTCGCCTAGCAGCGATAACTCGACGCGACTCGTGCCAGCTGGCAATCACCGGCCCTCGCGCGTCGTCAAGGTGTCGCGCGTCGTCGCATTGGTCGCGGCGCTCATCGCTAGTAGGCGTAGACCTTGGCGACGTTGTAGGGCTGCGGCGAAGGCTGGCCGCAGACGCACTACGGCGACCTCGACGATCCGTTGAGCCTGGCTCGTTCGTCTACGGCATGCCGACAATCATGGCCAGGACGTCCACGATCTGGTGACCAACCGCCGGCCCCACGTTGCCAAGCGCAGCGCTGCACCGTGCGAGGGCCACGGCACGCATCTGCTCGACAATCGCCCAACTGGTGACGTCGAGACGGTTGACGGCGTCGGGCTCGACTTCGATGTGGCTCGGAAACGTTCGTCGCGTCGAGGTCAGGGGAACGACGAAGACCGTGGCCGGGCGAAACCGGAGAAATGCATCCGACGTGACGACCACTGCTGGCCGGAAAAATCCGGCTTCGGAGCCGACGGGGGTGCCGAAGTCGACCTGAACGACATCTCCATAGTTCACGCGTCAGCCCAGGTCCGCATTGAGCCAGACGTCGCGTTCGGCGACGTACCGCGACCATTGCTCTGGATCGGACTGCAGCGCCGCTTCTGCTGCGGCCATCTCGCGGTAGAACTGATCGCGCCGGAGCGCCTCGAGAGCGGCATCGAGCGTGTCGGCCATCGAACTCGAGCGCTGTTCGGCGAGTTGCCTGAGACGCTCTCGTTGGCTGACGCTGACACGAATAGTTGTAGATGCAAAAGTCATACAAGAAGTCTACCATCGTGTGGCAGCCAGTTCACCGAAGACGGGCGTCCCCACTCACCCCGCGTCGAGTTATCGTCGCCTAGCAGCTATAACTCGACGCGACTCGTGCCGACCGGTGCGCGCCGGTCCTCTCCTGTCTGTCCAGGAACCGAATTGGGTCTTGTCGAACGAACGTGCGTTCGATAGTGTCGGAGATCCCTATGGGGTTCAACAACCCGGACATGCCGTGGAAACAGGTCGAGGCGCTGCTCTCGGGACGTCAACGAGATGGTCGCGCCCCGGGTTCGCCTTCGTGGAATGGCGGGGGTGATGGCCCGGCATCGAGCCGTAAGCGGCAGCCATATGAACCTGATGAGACCACGCCGCTCATGCGCCCTGGCTCTTGCGGCGTTCGGGTTCCGTACGCCGAGTTGCACTGTCACTCGAACTTTTCGTTCCTCGATGGTGCCTCGCACCCAGAGCAGTTGGTAGAAGAGGCCGACCGATTGGGTCTCGAGGCGCTGGCGATCACCGATCACGATGGTCTCTACGGCGTGGTTCGCTTCGCCGAGGCAGCACGGGTACTGGGAATGCCTACGGTGTTCGGTGCCGAGATCACCCTGGCCGCTGATCAGAACGGGCGACGGGCGCGCAGCGAGGCCGACACTCAACGCCAACAGCGCGTCGGTACCGACACCGAGCGCCATGCGCCCGATCCACAGGGCCACCACCTGCTAGTCATCGCCGACGGCCCGTCCGGATACACCCGCCTGGCGCGTGCGTTGAGCCTGGGACACCTGGCGGGTGAGAAGGGGTCGCCGCAGTTCACGCTGGCTGATCTGGCTGATCTGGCCGGGTCGGGGTCGGGGTCGGGGTCGGGGTCGGGATCGGGCCACTGGTGGGTGCTCACCGGCTGCCGAAAGGGAGCGGTGCCGGCTGCGCTGGTCGCCGATGGGCCGAGCGCGGCAGCGAAGGAGTTGCGGCGGCTGACCGAACTGTTCGGCCGCGAGCGGGTGGTGGTCGAGTTGTGGGATCACGGCGATCCGCTCGACTCGGCCCGTAACGATGCACTGGCCGAAATCGCGGCCCGGCACGATGTGGCTTGCATCGCCACCAACAACGTCCACTATGCGGCACCGTCGCAACGCCGTCTCGCTTCGGCCATTGCTGCGGTGCGGTCTCGACGCAGCCTCGATCAGCTCGATCCATGGTTGCCAGCATCGTCGGGGGCGCATTTGCGTAGTGGCGCCGAGCAAGCCCGCCGGTTCATGCGCTATCCGGGTGTGGTTGAGTTGGCCGCCGAGATCGGGCGGGCGGCGGCATTCGACCTCTCGCTCGTGGCACCCAGCCTGCCGCCATACCCGTGCCCACCTGGCCCCACCGGGCCCGACGGGCGCAGTACGACCCTCACCGAAATGCAGTACCTCCGCCAACTTGTCGAGGCCGGTGGTCGTCGCCGATACGGCGATCGGCCTGCTGTACACGAAGACTTGTCGTTGCGTTCGCGGGCGTGGCGCGTGATCGATCACGAACTCGAGGTGATCGAGGTGCTCGGCTTCGCTGGGTACTTCTTGGTGGTCTGGGACATCGTCGAGTTCTGCAACCGGGCGAACATCTACTGTCAGGGCCGAGGGAGTGCCGCCAACAGCGCGGCCTGCTACGCACTCGGCATCACCAAAGCCGATGCGGTATCGCTCGGTCTGCTGTTCGAGCGGTTCCTCTCGCCAGAGCGCGACGGCCCGCCCGACATCGACCTCGACATCGAAAGCGACCGTCGAGAAGAGGTCATCCAGTACGTGTACCAGCGGTACGGGCGTCACCACACAGCACAGGTGGCCAACGTCATCACCTACCGCCCTCGCAGCGCCGTGCGTGATATGGCTCGCGCTCTCGGATTTGCTCCCGGTCAGCAGGACGCCTGGAGCAAGCAGGTCGATGCGTGGGGCAACCTCGCTGCTACCGCTAACCAGCGTCGACCCGACGGCACACCCGACCACGACATTCCGACGTCGGTACTGGAGTTGGCGATGCAGATCGAAGATGCGCCGCGTCATCTCGGCATCCATTCGGGAGGCATGGTCATCTGCGGCCGGCCGGTGATCGAGGTGTGTCCGGTCGAATGGGCGCGCATGGATCAGCGCAGTGTGCTGCAGTGGGACAAGGATGACTGCGCGGCCGCCGGACTCGTCAAATTCGACCTACTCGGGTTGGGCATGCTGAGTGCGCTGCACTACGCGGTCGACCTCATCCGTGAGCATCGTGGGTACGAGGTCGATCTGGCCACCATCCCCCAGGAAGACGACGTGTACGCGATGTTGTGTCGCGCCGACACGGTAGGTGTGTTCCAGATCGAGAGCCGGGCGCAGATGGCCACGCTGCCGCGTTTGAAACCGCGCCGGTTCTACGACCTCGTGGTCGAAGTGGCACTGATCCGTCCAGGCCCTATCCAGGGCGGTTCGGTGCACCCCTACATCCGGCGCCGCAACGGTCAAGAGCCGATCACCTATCTGCACCCGTTACTCGAAAACAGCCTGGGCAAGACCCTCGGCATTCCGCTGTTCCAAGAGCAGTTGATGCAGATGGCCATCGACGTGGCCGGGTTCACGCCGAGCGAGGCCGACCAACTCCGCCAGGCGATGGGGTCCAAACGTAGTCGTGCCCGGATGGACAAACTCAAGGCACGCCTGTACGCGGGGATGGCCGAACGGGGAATCACCGGCACCGTGGCCGACGAGATCTTCACCAAGATGGCGGCGTTCGCGAACTACGGGTTCCCCGAATCGCACAGCGTGTCATTTTCATACCTCGTGTATTCGTCGTCGTGGATCAAGTACCACGAGCCCGCAGCGTTCTGTGCGGCGTTGTTGAACGCACAGCCGATGGGCTTCTGGAGTCCGCACTCGTTGGTCCAAGACGCGCAACGGCACGGTGTGGTGGTTCGCACTCCAGACCTCAACGCGTCGTTGGCGGTTGCAACGTTGGAGCCATGTGCCGAATCGATCGGTGATGTCGCGGTCCGGCTCGGCATCGGATCGGTGCGTGGAGTTGGCGCAGACCTGGCGAAGCAGATCGAGTTCGGTCGGCCCTACGCCTCGGTCGAAGCCCTCGTCCGCACCGTGCCTGCGCTCAACCAAGTGCAGTTGGAGGCGATGGCCACGGCCGGTGTGTTCACCGAATGTTTCGGGCTCGACCGCCGTGAGGCGTTGTGGGTGGTTGGTGCTGCGGTGCAGTCGCGCCCCGGTCGTCTCGAGGGTGTGGTCACGGGTGCGGTGGCGCCTCGGCTGCCGGGGATGGACCCTGTCGAGACGGCGGTGGCCGATCTGTGGGCCACCGGGATAGCGCCGAGTGGGCATCCCACCCGGTTCCTGCGTGACGACCTCGCCCAGCGAGGTGTGCTCACTGCCGACGACCTGCGAACGGCCGAGCCATGTTCGCGGGTGCTGGTCGCCGGGCTGGTCACGCACCGTCAGCGACCGATGACTGCGCAGGGCACCACGTTCCTCAGCTTGGAGGACGAGACCGGCCTTATCAACGTGGTGGTTTCGAAGGGCTGTTGGGCCCGCTACCGGACCATTGCCCGTGATGCTCCGGCGTTGCTGATCCGGGGCAGGTTGGAGCGCAGCGAAGGCGTGATCAATGTGGTGGCCGAGATGCTCACGGCGTTGCCAGTACCGGCTAGCAACGCCAGCCGCGACTTTCGCTGAAGTACCTTGGGAGTATCTTCGCGAAGGTGGCCCAGAACATCTATGACGATGACGAGTTCTTCGCCGCGTATTCGCACCTTCCACGGTCGGTCGAGGGGCTCAGCGGCGCGCCAGAATGGCCAACGTTGCGCGAGATGCTCCCCGACCTGGCCGGTCGGCGAGTGGTCGATCTCGGATGCGGTTTCGGCTGGTTCTGCCGATGGGCCGATGAAGCAGGCGCCGCCTCCGTGCTTGGCATCGACCTCTCGGAAAACATGCTGGCCCGCGCCCGCGCGTCCATGGGTGACGCGGACATGGGCGACACTCGTATTACCTACCAACGACAAGACCTCGATGCCGTCGAACTGCCCGACGATTCATTCGACCTGGCGTATAGTTCGCTCACAGTGCACTACCTGAGCGATCTCGCCCGGTTCACGGAGAGTGTGCGCCGGGCGCTCATCCCGGGCGGAAGGTTCGTGTGCTCCGTCGAGCACCCGATTTATACCGCTCCGTCGTCGCCGTCATTCGTCACCGACGCAGCCGGGCGGGTGACATGGCCCCTCGACCAGTACCTGCTCGAGGGGCCGAGGACGACCGACTGGCTCGCGCCGGGAGTCATCAAGCATCACCGTACGTTGGGCACGTATCTGACGCAGTTCCATCGGGCCGGTTTCATGGTCAACGAACTGGTTGAGTGGGGGCCGTCGGCCGAGCAGATCGAATTGGTTCCCGAGTGGGCGATCGAACGCGACCGGCCGATGTTCCTCCTCATCCGGGCCGACCGAACTTGAGGTTCCGCCGTGCTTTGGTGGCCGCTTTGGTCAGGGTCGGCGACCGCCATCTGAATGGAGGAGTTGCCCGTTGATCCACTGACCCTCGGGCGAGCACAGGAAGCGGATCAGGTTCGCACAGTCGGCCGGAGTCCCGATGCGCGTCTGGAGGTTGCCGGCTCGGACCGAAGCCTCAGTGTCTGCGTCCATCCACCCGGTGTCGGTTGCACCCGGGTTCACCACGTTCGATGTGATACCGAGGTGCGCGAGTTCGACGGCTGCCGCTAGCACAATGCGGTCCAAGGCCGCCTTACTGGCGCCGTACGGCATGTTGAACGCTGTGTGATCACTGGTCAGCGCGACGATCCGACCGGCGTCGTGCGGACCCTTGAACTGCTCGGCGAACGCCTTGATCAGCAGCCACGTTGCCCGAGCGTTGACGGCGAAGTGGCGGTCGAAGCTCTCGACAGAGGTGTCGAGGATGGCCGAGTCGACCGATTCGCAGTGGCAGCAGACGAGTGCCGAAACAGCGCCGATCTCTCGACCGATTCGGTCGAACAAACGCGCCGGACTGCCCGGATCACCGAGGTCGACTTCGAAGCTAGCGAGCACCGACTCACCGGGGTACGTCGACGCGTCGGCACCCCATGGCATTCGCTCGTCGTAGTAGCGCCAGCCTGTCGTGACCACGTTCCAACCATCGGCAACCAGCGCGATCGCCACGGCGGCGCCGATGCCAATCGACCGGCCCACACCGGTGACCAGCGCCACCGGCGGCGAACTCGGGCTGTCTTGACCGGGATCCATCAAGACACCGTAGCGAAGCGTCACGGTCAACTGTTGCCCCGCACTGCGAGGACCATTTGCCCGACTTTGTGTTGCGGGCCGACGGTTCGCGGCTCTCACCCATGGCCGCGCCGAACGGGCGGCACACCACAACACAAGGAGGCACAGTCATGAACACCAAGTCAACAACCACCAACCACTCCGAGTCGACCGTTCGACCGCGGCGGCTGTTGTTGAACGCAGCTCGCATCCTCCCCTTGATGCTCGCCGTCGTGTCTGTCGCCGGCTTCGATTCGGCATCGGCGGACGGGCCCGACCGCGCACCGCACCCGGCCTCGCTACGTGGCAGCTGCGGGAAGTCCGGTGGCAAATGGAGTGGATGGGGTGCCAACACCGGTCACTGCACTCGCCCGAATGGCGATGTCTTCTACTTCAAGGGCGGCGACCTCTGGAAGGCATGCTTCATCGGCGTGACCGGCGAGGTCGTGTGCGTGAGGCTCTGACCCGAAGCCCAGCCGAACATTTGCCCGAACATTTGCCCGAATCATCGGTGGGAGGCCACCGATGATCCGGCGCGTAAGCCACGATCCTCTGCCTGACGATGGCGGATGAACTCGTGAACGGTGAGCGCGCCGAGCCGACGTTTGCGCCATGCCGGGTGGGTCAACACGGCGATGTCGTCGAAGGACGGCTCGACGTCGTGCGGTCGACCGCTCGCGTAGCACGTCACCGATCCGGTCCCATCTCGCTCGGGGTCGACGACGAGTGTCGTACCCGACCCCGGTGGTCGACCATGCGCTGTCTCGGTAGTGGCGAGCAGCGATGCGACGCAGCGTTCAGAGGACAGCATGTGGTGCGACGCTACGTTTGTTCGAGCGCGAACGTCACGCTGAATTCGACACAGTGAAACACGCTCAACGCTGGCGTGAACGAGCAAGCACCATGCTGGCAGAAGTCGGCGGGTGCCGACCTCGCCAGCCAGGCAATCGGCGCAGGGACGGTCGACGATTCCACTACCAAGTAACCAACTGACCAAGCCGCCTCACTGTTCGGCGCCGGAGTTCTGGCGTCCACTCCCGGGATTCGGAGGGCACGGTGAGGCATCCAGCTGACAGCCGGGTCAGCTGTCGATCTTGGGCTCTTTCGTTCGATGTAGTCTGTGATGACGCTGGGCGACAGGACGACCCGATGGACACGTGGACAACTATTAGGAACGGCCGTGAGGCCCTGGGCGACTATCTCGCCGGTCTTTCTGCCGACGACTGGAACAGACCGTCGCTGTGTGCCGGCTGGACCGTGAAGGACACCGCCGCACACATGCTCGTGATCCCCACAATGTCGAAGGGAAAGGTGTTCCTGTCCTTTCTTGGTTCGGGGTTCAACCTCGACAAGATGAATGCCAAGATCGTGAAGAAGATGACGGCAGCGATGTCCACTGCCGACATTGCCGCCAAGACACGTACCTCAGCCGAGTCACAGTCCATGCCACCCGGCCTCAAACTTCCCGGCGTGTTGACCGAGCTTGTCGTGCACTCGTCGGATATCTCCGAGGGGGTCGGCACTCCGTTCGCTCTGCCGGTCGAGGATTACCTCGCCGCGCTCGACCACCTCAAGAACATCCAACCGGTGTTCGGGTCCAAAGAGCGCATTGCTGGGTTGACGCTGCGAGCCACCGATGCCGAGTGGTCGACTGGATCCGGACCTACTGTCGAGGGATCCGCACAGCAGTTACTGCTCGCGGTGGCTGGCCGTCGATCTGCACTCGACCGACTGTCCGGTGACGGCCTCACCATCTTCAAAACCCGACAAAGGAAACTCATCAGCGTGCTTCCGTAGCCCGGGCGCGCGTCTTGACGGTCAGGTGGACTTCACGGCAACGTCGAGATGCATCCGGTAACTGGGTCCGAAGTCGGTGTCCGTTACTTCTTCCAGAACGAAACCGGCGGCGGCGTAGAAGGCGAGCGCGTGTCCGTTCGCTGTGACTTCGATGCGGCGAGCCCCGCGAGATCGAGCAACTGCAACGGCATCGACGACCAAATCGCGGGCGACACCACGGCGCCGCTGAGCGCAACACGAGTTCGCTGCGCCCGAATTGGTGCGTCGTCAAAGATGAGCGCCTCGGGGTTCGCGAGGAGAGTTGGTCGGTCCTGCTCGTTGGAGAGCGAGGACGAACGGAACAAGTCGGCGATCAACGGGTGGCGCGCCACCGACGGATGCATCCACGAGTTCGCCGGTGTTGGGGCGCTCCGCGTCGAGTTACTCATCACCGCCAGGGGAAACTCGACGCGACATCCGGCGAAGCTCCAGATGACATCGCAACGCAGAGACCTGATCGATCATCGATCGGCAGCGCCGCTGCAGGAGACCCACTCCGGCCGCCCCGAAGTCGCCGATGGTGAACAGTTGTCTGCCGGAGCCCGGGTGTCACGTCCGTCGATCATGGCCGTCCTCAGGGGTAGGGTCAAACCCCTGACCCAAGCAGCGCACGTTGGGGTGAACTGATCACGTATCCGAAAGACTACAGAGGGCGAGATGACAAGCATCGCCGACGAGGCACGGGAATGGTTGGGCGAGCACTGGTCCCCGGAACGGCCTGCTCGCGCGTGGCGAGAACGTGTCGTCGATGACGGTTGGGCCGCGCTTCGTTGGCCGGTGCAATGGCATGGTCGCGGGTTGCCCGATGAGGTGGCGAAAGCGGTCGAGGCGGTGTTCGCCGAGGTTGGCGCGCCGGGACCCGGCCAGGACCGGACCAACCTATGGGCTGGCACGATGTTGTCATCGGGTAGCGACGAACTGAAGCATCGGTTCCTCCGTCCGCTACTCCTCGACGATGTCGCGATGTGCCTGCTGTACAGCGAGCCCGGTGCAGGGTCGGATCTTGCTGGGCTCCGCACGACCGCGGTGCGTGATGGTGATGAGTGGGTCGTCAACGGGCAGAAAGTATGGACGTCGGGCGCCAAGGATGCCGAGTACGGCATGCTCGTTGCTCGAACCGACTGGGATCAGCCCAAGCATCGCGGCATCACGTTCTTTTGGTTTCCGATGCGTCAGCCAGGCGTCGAGGTGCGGCCGCTGCGCCAAGTGACGGGCGATTACCGATTCAACGAGGTGTTCATCACCGACGCCCGCGTGCCGGACAGCCATCGACTCGGTGACGAAGGTGCTGGCTGGTGGGTGCTCCAAACTGCGCTCGCGTACGAGCGGGCCGTGATGGGCATGACGATGGGACCACGCCGTCAGGTGGGCCAACCTGAGGGCGCCACCGCGAAGGCGCACGGTCAGATTCCCGTGCCCGACGTGTCGCTCGACCGGCTCGCGCGTTCTCTGGAACTGCAGGGTGATCCGGTGATCCGTCAATGGCTTGCTCGGCTGCACACGTTGCGCACCGTGAACGCCTGGAACGGCGCTCGAGCATCGGCCGAGGCCGCGTCGGGCGGCTCGTCGCCCTTGGTCTCGTTGGGCAAGTTGGCGATGTCGGGCATCCTTCACAGCGCGGGGAGGCTGCAGGGTCATTTGCTCGGCATGGAGGCAACGCTCGACTGTGACGCCAATCCGCGGGCTCGTGATGCCAACTACTCGCAGCTCAACGCCTACTTCACCTCCATAGGTGGGGGCACTGATCAGATCCAGAAGAACATCATCGGTGAGAGGATTCTGGGGTTACTGCGTGAACCCGAGGTCGATCGCAACGTCGCGTTCCGAGAGGTGCGTGGCAGCATTCCGGGTAGCTGAACGGACTCGGATGACGCTGCAAGACGTCAGCGTTGACGCGGCAGTGAAGCGGATCGTGCGCCCGAGGCGGTGGCTGCTACCAGACCGAGTCCGATGAACACCGTGCCCGCGACATAGCGCTGGATGAAGGGCAGCGCTCGGCCGCGTACGAGCACACCGCGCAGGCTGCTCGCCAGCAGCGAATATGCGCTGTCGGTGACACAGCCGATGGCGACGAACACCAGGCCCAGCACCAGTGCTTGGACTCCGGGGTTGCCGAGTTCGGGATGGATGAACTGGGGGAGAAACGACAGGAAGAACAACGCCACCTTGGGATTCAACACGTTGACCACGATCCCTTGGAGGAAGGCGCGCTTCGGGGTCACACCCGGGCTGTCAGTATCGATGGCGGCCGGTTTGCGGGTCAGCGTACGGACTCCGACGAAGACGAGGTATCCAGCGCCGAGCCACTTGACCGTATTGAATGCTGTGGCCGATGTGGCGATAACGGCCGACAGCCCGGCGGCTGCTGCAAGCGCGTGGACCAGGTTGCCGAGCTCTAAACCTGCCACTGCGGCAAGGCCCACTTCTCGGCCGTCGCTGACGCTGTGGTTGACGATGTAGAGCACGGCAGGGCCGGGGATGAGGAGCAGCAAGGCCGACGCGGCCCCGAAGGCAACAATGACAGCGAGCGTTGGCATGCGTGCGACGCTAGTCGTCAGATGGCGACATCGACGGGTGCAGTCGGCGGTCCCGTGTCGACGAGCTGGCGCAGCAATGAGCCCAGCTCACCGGGAGCGAAGCGCTCATCGCTGGCCGAGATCTGGGCGATGGTCCACCATCGCAACTCGAAGACGTACTCGGCGTTCAACTGTTCCCAAGAAAAAGCGGGCGTCGGTTCGAAGATCGACGGGACGGTCACCAGATGGATTTGCTCTCGCTGTCCGTCGTAGTTGCCGTTCAGGAAAGGAATCTCGTGGTAGCGGCTCCAGACGTGCGGCCCGATCGTGGTACCCGTAAGACCGACCTCTTCGAACAGTTCTCGGTGCAGCGCGTCGTCCACCGACTCGGCGGGATCGATGCCTCCGCCGGGAAGCGCCCATCGACGGCCAGCGGGGAACTCGAATCGGACGAGTAGGACATGCTCATCAGGTGTCAGGAGTATCGCTCGTGTCGCCTCACGAATCCGCAGTTCGGCCATCACCAGATCACTTGTTCGGTCACTCGTCCGGTCGCTCGTTGAGGCCGCCGTTGAATGAGCGATACATCTCGTAGATCGACTTGCACTCCTCGCAGAGCGGGAACTTCTTCGGGTCGCGAGACGGCACCCAGACGTGTCCGCACAAGGCTTCGACCGGCGTGCCGAAGATCCGCGCCTCGAGCACCTTGGCGGCGGCGTTCTCGCCGGGATCAGTCTTGACGATGTGTGCCACTATCGGCTTGCCGGTCTCGAGTACATACTCGGTGTCGGGAATGGTTTCGACCGGACGGGTCACGACGTCGCTCACGGCACCAGTCAATCATGTCCGAGCGCGTCACAACGCGTACACTGCACGTCGTGCCGCTCTACGAGTACCGCTGTCGTGCCTGTGACGAAACCTTCGAGCGTCGTCGCCCGATGAGCGAATCGAGCGATCTCGCTGAGTGCTCGTCCGGCCACTTCGACTCGGTGCGCCTGCTCTCGGTATTTGCCAATGTCGGTGCCTCGTCAGCAGGCGCATCCGGTTCGGCCGGTTCGGCCTCTGGGCGAGGGGCACAGGCCGTGACGCCGACGCCACGCTCTGGTGGCATGTGTGGTTCCGGTTGCGGCTGCCATCACTGAGCACCGACGGTCACCGGGAGGAGTTCGTCGGTTGCAGTGCGGCGAGTTCGGCGCCGATGTTTCGACGAGCTTGCTGTTCGGCCCGGTCACGCATAAGCGTCGTCGCGTAGATGTGGTCGCGCTCGAGCAACCCTGCCAATACCGCGGCCCGTCCGCGACGCCAGCCGACCTCGTCGACGTGCGCGTATTCGAATCGCACGCCGGACACATAGGCGGCGTACACGCCGGGATCGGCGCCGAGCACAGCCAGATCGGCATCGAGGAGGACAGCAGCGGCCGAGTCACCCTGGTCGCAGCGATGGTGCGCGGTTGCCATGATCAGACGCTGCACCTCACCGGCTTCGGTGGCTGTCCACTCAAGTCGAAGGCAAGCCGCGCGGGCCAGATCGGCGCTGCGTTGTTCATTGTCACCCACGTGCGGGTCGTAGATCGCGTCGTGAAAAATGGCAGCCATCTGCAGGGTTCGCCGCGAAGACGCCAGGTCTGGCCGGCCAGGGGTAGCCGCCTCTACATCGGCGAGCAGGTCGTCAATGCTTCGCAGTACCCAGGCGATGTGGGCCATGGTGTGGTAGCGCCGATGCGCCTGCCCATAACGGGTGAGCAGTTCGTCGATGGTGGCGAGATCGCCGTCGAGTTGACGCCACACGTCGCGTACGACCCGTTCGTCCTCACCCATCATGGGCGGGCCACCGCAGTCGGACGTGCAGCATGCCCTCAGCCTGTCGGTAGTGAGGCGATACGGCAACGTCATCGCCGGCAACATCGCCGATCTACAGCGCTACCGTGCGAACCCGCCATGACCATCTTGATCGACGACCCGTTGTGGTGGAACCATGGGCGGCGCTGGTCACATTTGGTCAGCGATACCAGCCTGGATGAACTCCACGAGTTCGCAGAGCGTTCGGGGATACCACGGCGGGGATTCCACGGAGATCACTACGACGTACCGGAGGAGTACCGTGCCGAGATGGTCGCCGCAGGCGCGCGACCGGTGAACAGCCGTGAGTTGCTGCGGCGACTACGCGCCGCGGGTTTGCGGTTGAGCCCGGCCCAGCGTCGGGCCGGCGCCGCCGACTGAGTTGGTCGGCAAACTTGGCCGCTCTATCGCGTGGGCCATCGCTCCGGCTCTCCCGTCAGCTCCCGCGGGTAGGCGACGCCACTGCGGCCATTGATGAACCACTCGATGAGAGTAACGCCGTGGTCGTCGGCAAGGTCGCTGGCGCGGCACCAGCGATCGGCATCGTCGGGCAGCAGGTCGTCGAGCGGGCGCACGGTGATGATGATCAGCCCGCTCGCCGATTCGTTGACGGCATTGAGCGACCCGCCCACCTGACCCATCAGGTCGGTCACGTGGATCACCGCACCGGGTTCGTCGGTGCCGGAGACCACGATGATCGGGCCGAGGCCCCGAAACGAGTCGTCGAGCAGGATCGCCAGCGTTTCCGGCCGGGGCGGGCTACTGATGGCGAGCGATGCCACCAACAATGCGTCCTCCGGTCGACGGACGGGGTCGAGACGGGCGCGTGGGATGCGGTGCGAAGCAGTGGTGGAACGTGACATGGCGACCTCCGAGAATGAATGGACCGGGCGCGATGGCCACGGCAGTGCATCGGGGGAAGCATCGGGGGAAGCAGGGGACACACTACGGCAGGGGTGTATTGAAGTGGGTCGTGGGTCGACACCAGACCACGTAGGCTGGCTGTCATGGGCAAGACCGGCGTCACCATCTATCACAACCCGAATTGAAACTCCTCGGTCAATGCCGTGCGCATTGCAGAAGAACTCGGGGTTGCTGCACAGGTGGTGCTCTATCTGAAGACCCCACCCGACGCGGTCGTGCTTGGACAGATCATCGACAAACTCGAGGACCCTGTCACGAATCTGGTGCGGCGCGACAGCATGTGGGCCAAGCTCGGCCTCACCGATGCCGATGTGGCTACTCGCGAACAAGTGATCGAGGTGCTGGTCAAGCACAAACAGTTGCTCCAACGTCCTGTCGTGGTCACGGCCGACAAGGCCATCATCGGCCGTCCGAAGGAACGTATACGCGAGTTGTTGTCCTGAGCCTCGGCAGTCCGTGGTGACCCCGCGAACACAACGTCCATGGCGGACCGCTCCACGCCTGCCGCCGGGTCTGCGCCGGGTGGAACATCTCGGTGCAGATGCAGATGCAGATGCAGATGCAGATGCAGACGGCGGCGTGGGTGATGCCGGGCTGCGGGAGGTGGAGCTACATGGGGATCACACTGGTCTGATCGCCGAACGCTGCGAGATCATCGGCTCGCACCTGGTCGATGTGCGCCTCACCGCTGCCCAGTTGGCCTCAGCCAGGTTCACCGACGTCTTGGCTGAAGGATGCGATCTGTCGGGGGCCGACCTGGAGAACGCGGCGCTCACCCGCGTCGAGTTCCGCAATTGCCGGTTGTCGTCGGCGTTGCTCGGTAGGGCACGACTGCGCGACGTTGCATTCATCGACTGCAAGATCGACGGTTTGAACCTACGAATGGCCACCGGCGAACGGTTGGAACTGCAGCGCTGCGCCGCTCCGCTTCTCGACCTGTCGGCCGCAACGATTGCCGGCGTGCGGATTCAGCACTGCGATCTGTTGGGCGCCGAGTTCTCACAATCGAAGCTGACCGATCTCGGTCTGCACGGCTCCGAGCTGAACCAGCTTCGCGGCGCGCTCCATCTTCGAGGTGCAGCGATCGATGCGACTCAGGTCTTGCCGTTTGGGCTGGCGTTGTGCGCGGAGCTCGGCATCACCATCGAGTGACGGTTCAGGCGGGCATCCAGTTGCCGTGGAAACCGCTCGGCACCCTGCGCGGCAGGTGGATCCGGGCTACCGGGCCGCTAGCCATGTCGCGGGCATCGATGATGCACAGATCGGTCTGCTCGGTAGCGAGGTCGGTGGCATACACCATCAGCCAGCCGTCGTTTTCGGCTGCCCCGTCCACATCAGGGGCGAACACAGCCTCGCCGATGGTGGTGCCTTCACCGAATGCGTACAGGAGTTCTGCATTGGTCTGCAGGTCGTACCGCACGATCGCGTTGAACCCGATTGTCATCGGTCCGTCGACGGTGGCAGATGCGTAGCCGTACTGGTGCGGCAATCCCATTCGGTCGTCGTGGTGGCGTGGGAAATCGCTGCGCAAATCGCTGACGATCTCCTCGTGGCAGGTGCCGGCGGCCAGGTCGATCGTCCACTTCGTCAGACCGATCCCCTTCGTCGAGGCCATCGCCCCGATGTCGTCGGCACCCGCTTCGAAATCGAGGTCGATGCCCGGCATGCGGCACCCGAACGCCACGATCGTGTTGCCGTCCTCCCAGGCGTTCAGGAAGTGGAAGACGTAGCAGGGCTCGATATCGAACCACCGCACATCGGCATTGCTGCCGTGGCGTGGGATGACGCCGATCCGGGCGCCGTACTGAGGCTGGAACATCGACTCGCCGGACATGGTGGCAGCTACCACAGCGGGCAGATCGAAGAACAACGAATGGTTTCTCGTGGTGAGGAAGTCGTGCATCATCACGCCACGCGGCAGTTCGATCTCGGCTGAGTGGGTCAGTACCCCCGACCGGTCGGCTACGTGATAGCGCAGGAATGGGGGGCCGGCGACCGGGTCGTAGCCGAAGAAGATCAGCTCGCCGGTTTCGGTGCACCACTTCGGGTGCGCGGTCATCGCCCCGAGCAACGTGCCGTTGAAGTCGGATTGTCCGACGGTGTCGAGCTCTCGGGTGATGACGGTCGGCAAGCCGCCCTCCCACAACGCCAGGTACTTGCCGGCATGGGCGACGATGTTGGTGTTGGCGGCGTTCTTGAAGATGCCGCATTCCTCCATCAGCTCGGCCGGGGGAAACGTGAAGTTGAGGATGCCTCCGAACAACCCGTGGCCAGCGGCGCGCTCGTGGCCGAGCCCTGGTGTGTCGACCCAGCGGTTCTTGTAACGCGCACGCCCGCCGTCGAGGTACACGGCATGCACCATGCCGTCACCGTCGAACCAGTGGTATCGACCTGGCGGCGCGAACTGCGGATTCGCCCCGTTGCGCATGTACACGCCCGTCAGTTGTGACGGGATGGTGCCGGTGACGGCGAGGTCGTGCACGTCGAGCTCGTCGTGCACCGGGGCGAACACCCCGGCGAGAAATGGGCTGATCTCTGGCTGGTCAAGGGTCGCGGTCATGATCGAACCATATTCGTTCCCAACCCCGGCTAACGACGTGAGCGACCCGACACCGCCTGCAGCACCAGCAGCAGCAACACCGCTCCGAGCGCCGCGACCAAAACGGCACGCAGATCGAACTCGGTGATGCCCTTCGCGCCTGCTGCTTGCATGAGCGCGCCTCCGATGAGGGCGCCGAGCACGCCGACGACCATCGTATACAGACACCCCGCACGGTTGTCGCGCACGATCCATCGGGCCAAGCCCCCAGCGAGAAGTCCGACTACCACCCATGCGAGGAAACTCATCCCGCCATACTACGACCGACGTAATGTCGACGTTGATGGCAACGCCCACCCCGCAGAGCGCCGGAACCTCGGCTGCAGCGACACCCGCGTCGGCTATCCCGGTATCCGGGTCCGGGTGGCCGTTGCTGCGCGCAGTGCTTCGAGAACAACGCCGCGGGCTGATCCTCGGAATGGCCGTCGGCTTGATGTGGAGTGTCGGCAAGGTCACGGTGCCGCGGCTTACGCGCCTCGCGATCGATCACGGCGTGCTCGGCACCGGCTCATTGTGGTTCTGGACGGGACTCATCGCCGCCGCCGCGGTCATTGCCGGAGTGTTCTCCGGGTGGCGCAGATACATCGCGTTCCGAGAGAGCAGGCTGACCGAGACCCGACTTCGCGAGCAGATCTACGCGCATATTCAACGCCTGCATGTCGGCTATCACGATCGCACGCAGACGGGGCAGTTGATGAGCCGCTCCTCGAGCGACCTCCAGCAGATTCAAGGATTCGTGGTGATGATCCCGATCACGGCATCGAGCCTGGCGATGGTGGCCGGTGTCGTGGTCGTCCTGTTCACCTCTCAGCCGATGTTGGCATTAATCGCGCTCGCCCCCTTGCCGTTCGTGAACCTGCTGGCGCAGCGGTTCTCGCGCAGCATTCACCCTGCGGTCCTTGCCGTGCAGGCCGAGCAGGCGCAACTCGCCACGGTGGTCGAAGAAACCGTGAGTGGCGTCCGAGTGATCAAGGGGTTCGGGTCCGAAGCGGTGCAGGCCGCCAAGTTGCACGTGGAGGCCGACGACATCCGTCGTGTCTCACTGCAGGCGGCGAGGATCAGAAGTTCATTTCTGCCGGCATTGGATCTCATCCCGAACCTAGGGTTGCTCGCCGTGCTGGCCATCGGCGGCCATAGGGTGCTCGACGGCCGTATGACGTACGGGCAGATGCTCGAGTTCTTGCAGTACATCGCGATGGTCGTGGCACCATTGCGCTCAATCGGCATGACCGTCGCCTTTGGTCAGCGCGCCGCAGCAGCGCTGATTCGCGTGAACGAGGTGCTCAGCACTGTTCCAACGGTGGCCGATTCCGTGCATCCGGAGGTTCTGCCGACAACCGAGCCGAACGGCGCGGTGCTGTTCGAAGCCGTGAGATTCGGCTATGACCCCGAGCAGCCGGTATTGGATGGGTTCGATCTCCGGATCGAAGCAGGCACATCGGTGGCGATCGTGGGCGCGACAGGCAGCGGAAAGTCGACAATTGCCCGCCTGCTGACCCGGTTCTACGACGTGCAGCAGGGCGCCGTTCGCATCGACGGACTCGACGTGCGCAACCTCCGGCTCACGGATCTCCGCCACGCCGTGAGCATCGTGTTCGAAGATACGTTCCTGTTCAACGACAGCGTCACGGGCAACATCGCCTTCGCCCGCCCAGATGCCGACATCGCCGACATTCATCGTGCCGCGCTGCTGGCGGGCGCTGACGATTTCGTGAGGATGTTGCCGCACGGGTACGACACGGTCATCGGTGAGCGTGGCTTCTCGCTCAGTGGAGGCCAGCGCCAACGAATCGCGATCGCGCGGGCGATCCTTGCCGACCCTCGAGTTCTTGTGCTCGACGATGCCACGAGCGCGGTCGATCCATCAAAAGAGCATGAGATTCGCGATGCCATGGCAACCGTCATGCGCGGCAGAACCACGATCGTGATCGCACACCGTCCGGGCACGATTGCGCTTGCCGATCGTGTGGTCCTGGTAGATGGCGGCAAGGTGCTCGCAGCCGGCACCCACGATGAACTGCTTTCGACGAACGAGCGCTACCGCGAGGTTCTCGCGGCATTGACCGCCGAGGATGATCCACCGGTGCTGGATGCAGGAGTTGCGGATGCTGGAGCTACGGGCGGCGGACGACCTGGCGTGGGAGGTGATGCACGATGATGGGGATGGGTGGTGCCATCAGCGACGAAGACAGGCTGGATCGCTCCGAGACGGGCAAGGTGCTCCGCCGGTCGCTCGAGTTCGCGCAGCCGTACCGGCGCTACATCACGTTGGCGCTCACCTACGTGACGGCTACCACGATGTGCACGGTTGCCGGCCCGCTGATCGTGGCATTCGCGATCGACAACGGACTCAGCAAAGGAAGTGCCTCCGCGCTGAACGGCGCCGTGATCGTGTACTGCGTCGTGGTAGGCGTGAACTACCTCGCTGGTCGTCAGCAGTACCTCGCGATCAACACCGCAGGCGAAGGATTCCTCCGCGACCTGCGGGTGCGGGTGTTCGACCGCCTGCAAACACAGTCGATGGCGTTCTACGACCGCAACAAGGCAGGCGTGCTGGTTGCCAGGATGACGGCCGACATCGAAAGCATGGGCGAGTTGATCCAATGGGGGCTGCTGCAGTTCGTGAGTGCTGGTCTGTTGCTCGTGTTGACGTTGCTCGTGTTGGCGATCAAGAGCTGGCAATTGATGCTCGTCGTGTTGCTCGTCCTGCCGATCTTGATCATCGCCTCCGTCAGGTTTCAGCGACGCTCCAACAAGGCCTACCTCGACGTGCGCGAGAACGTCGGTCACACGCTGTCGTCCCTGCAGGAAGGCATCGCCGGAGTGCGAGTCATCCAGGCCTATGACCGCGAGGACGAACAGATCCGGCGGTTTACGACCACCAGCCGAAGGCTCTACGCCTCGCACCTGCATTCGGTGAAGATCAGCGTGGGTTACTTCGGTTTGGTCGAGTTCGTCGGTGTTTTCGCCATCGCATTAGTTGTTGGCGTGGGCGGGTGGCTATCACATCGCGGTTCGATCACCGTCGGTACCGTGGCGGCGTTCGTGTTGTTGCTGGCCAACCTGTTCGACCCGGTACAGCAACTGTCGCAGCTCTACAACACTGTGCAGTCGGCGGCAGCATCGCTGCACAAACTGTACGGGCTGATCGACACCGTACCCGATGTGGCCGAGCACCCCCATCCGGTGCACCTCGCCGCCGCCGGAGCGTTGGTCGCCCACGATCTGTCGTTCACCTATGACGGTGCTGAACGACCCGCGCTGTCGCATGTGTCGTTAGTCGTCGCGCCAGGTGAGCGACTTGCGTTGGTCGGCCCCACCGGCGCTGGCAAGAGCACGCTTGCGAAGTTGCTCTCACGGCTGTACGACCCGACCACCGGAGAGGTCACATTTGCCGACGTCGATCTTCGCCTCGCTGCGCTTGCATCATTGCGCGAGCGAGTTGTAGTGGTGCCGCAGGAGGGCTTTCTTTTCGGCGGCACGATTCGCGAGAACATCCGATTCGCCCGCCCCACAGCCACCGACCAAGAGGTGGCTGATGCGCTCGCGTCGATCGGTGTGCTCGACCGGTTCGAAGAGTTCCCCGAGGGACTCGAAACCGAAGTGCGCGAGCGGGGCTCACGCCTGTCGGCCGGCGAGCGTCAACTGGTGTCGCTTGCCCGCGCTGCCCTGGTCGACCCTGCCGTACTCGTACTCGACGAGGCCACCAGCAACCTCGATCCGGGCACCGAGGCAGTGGTCGAAAACGCACTCGAACATCTGATGACGGGCCGCACGGTGATCGTCGTAGCGCACCGTCTGTCGACGGTTCGACGTGCCGACCGGATCGCAGTGGTCGATCACGCTCGGCTCGTCGAACTGGGTACCCACGACGAACTGGTGGCCCTGGGCGGCCGCTACGCCGCCTTGGCCGCTGCGTGGGCACGATCTCAACCGAACGCCGAACCATCCGTCGGGCCGGGCTGATCCGCCGGCAGGTTCAGCTCTTTTCGAACACGAGCACGAACTCGAGCAGGCCGTGGTCTTCGGTCTCGATGGTGCCGAACGAAGGGTTGGTGATGCTGTAGTCAGCGAACACCACCGGGATATTGCCGAGCACGCCGATCTTGCCGTTCTTCTGCGTGGCCGACAGTTCGAACGTCACGCTGTTCGTGACGCCGCGCAGGGTGAGATCGCCCGTCGCCGTGGTAGTGATCTCTGTGCCATCGGCCGGTACCGCCCCGAAGTCGATCGGCGAGGTCAGGACGAACGTCGATGTGGGGAACTGGTCGACCGACATGACACGCCCGTTGAACTGGCTGTCGCGGCGGCTCTCGTCACTGATGAAGTTGGTCATGTCGACGGTGAACTTGGCGGCGGTGGCCTTTGTCCCGGCGAGAGTCAGTGAGCCGGTCACGGTGTGGGTCTCGCCGACGGCTTCGGTATCGAACCCGTTGATGCTCTCTTTCACCCGGTAGCGCAGCGTTGAGGCCTGGGTGATGGTCCAGTCGCCGTCCACGCCGGATCCGCTGTCGGCGGCCGTCGTTGCTGTCGTCGTTGCTGTCGCTGCTGCTGTCGTGGCGGTCGTCGCCGCAGCGGTTGTCGCCGGCACCGTCGCATCGAGTGCATCGATCACATCGCTGCTGGAAAGCTTGTCGGGTGCCTTGTTGATGAACTTGGCGTAGATGAACGAACCAGCTACAACGAGCACGGCGAGAGCGATGACGACTGCGACGATCTTCTTCCAGTGTTTCTGCATGACGTTCCTTACGGTTGGGGTGTGGAATTGGTTCGCGGTTCAGCGAGCGATGAGGTAGTTCCGGTGCCACCTCGAGCCATGCGTGGCTCGGCGGGAGTTGATGAACCTACCGGACGCCCCTTGTGCGTCGGATGGCACGTAGATTTGGGGCGTGGCCCGAGATCGCATATACACCAAAGCCGGAGACGATGGAACGACCGGACTGTTCTACGGTGGCCGAGTCCGCAAAGACAGCGAACTGCCAGCAGCATATGGCACCGTCGACGAGGCCCAGGCAGTACTCGGACTGGCCCGCGCCGCCGCCGGACCTGGCTCACCCGTTGACGACCTGCTCGTGCCGATCATGCGTGATCTCTACGTGTTGATGGCCGAACTGGCGACGATGCCCGAGAATCGTTCGAAACTGTCACCCGGTTCGTCGTTGGTGACCAACGACATGGTCACACGACTCGAGCACCTGATCGACACCCTCGACGAGCAGTTCGTTCACCCCACCGAGTTCGTCGTTCCAGGAGGCAACACCGTTGGGGCCTGGCTCGACCTGGGGCGAACCGTGGTACGCCGCGCCGAGCGCCTGTCGCTTGTGGCTGCGCTGGCGCCATCGCAGGTGGTTCCGTATTTGAACCGTTTGTCCGATCTGTTGTGGACGATGGCTCGTTGGCACGAAGGCACCAGTTTGATCGCAAAGGATGCATGGCCAGCACCGTGATCACATGGCGGCTGTGAGACCCCTTCGTTAGGTTGTCCGCATGCGACTACTCCACACCAGCGACTGGCATCTCGGGCGTTGCTTCGGCGCGCATTCTCTGTTGCACGACCAACAACGGATGATCAATCAAATCGTATCCGTCGCCCGCGATGCAGCAATCGATCTTGTCGTCATCGCTGGTGACGTTTTCGATCGTGCCATTCCTCCCACCGAGGCAGTGGTGCTGCTGCGCGAAGCGTTGCGCGCCCTGCGTGCCACAGGCGCGCAGGTGGCGCTCATTGCCGGCAATCACGACGGGGCCGAACGAATCGCCGCGTACGACGGGTTGCTCCAGCCAGGGTTGCACCTTGCCGGTGGATTCCGGCATGCAGGACGGATCATCGACCTCGACTTCGCCGATGGGCCGTTGCACGTGGTGCTGGTCCCGTTTCTCGACCCGTTGATGGCCCCCGAGGGTGAGCCGGCCGAGGGTGATCCGGCCGCTCGTGAGCCCGATTCCGAAGCGGATGGTGAAGAAGATGGTGAGGTCGTTGTTGGCCGACGCCGTCGCCCAAGCCATGCTTCGGTCCTTTCGCATCGGCTCGCTGCGGCCCGTGCCCAGGTGGCCGGTCGACGGTCGGTGGTGGTCGCTCACGCGTTCGTTGCGGGCGCCGCCGTGTCCGACTCCGAGCGTGAGCTCAGCGTCGGCGGAGTTGATCACGTCCCGGTCGATGTGTTCGACGGGTTCACCTATGTGGCGCTCGGGCACCTCCATCGGCCTCAGTGCATCAGCCGGCCCTGCGTGCGGTACAGCGGCACACCGCTCGCCTATTCCTTCAGCGAGACCGAACCGAAATCGGTCACCGTCGTCGATCTTCAGGCCGGCTGTGAACCAGCGATCGAGGTCGTGCCGCTGGGGATGTGTAGAGGGGTCGCCACCATCGAAGGCACCTTGCAGCAACTGCTCGATGGTTCCGAGTTCGCCGAAGACGAGACCCGTTGGGTCCGTGCTCGCGTCACCGATAACGGCGCGCTGCTCGAGCCGATGGCACGCCTTCGCGAGCGGTTTCCCTTTGCAGTCGAACTCAACCGTACAGCTGTCGGGGGTGGTGCCGCTGCTACAGCGGGCCAGATCAGCGGCCGTCGGCGAACCCCGCTCGAGGCGGCGTGCGACTTCTGGTCGGCCAGCGCCGGTGAAGCGGCTTCACCCGAGATCGTCCACATGCTGCAGGCCGCTCTCACGGCAGTGAGGGTCGACGGATGAGGCCGCTCGTCCTTACCGTCACCGCATTCGGCTCGTTTCCCGGTACAGAGGTCATCCGGTTCGCCGAGCTCGCCGAGCACGGTCTCTACGTTGTCACCGGTCCGACGGGTAGCGGTAAGAGCACCATCTTCGACGCCATGGTGTTCGCGCTGTATGGCGTTGTGCCCGGACGTCGCCAGGCCGATGAAACTCGCTCGCATCATGCCGCGGCTGGGGTGGCACCCGAAGTCGTGCTCGAATTCGAGGCGCAGGGATGCCGCCTCCGTGCCACTCGCAGCCCCGCATTTTTGCGCCAGAAGAAACGCGGTGACGGCAACACTGCTGTCGCCACGGTTGCTTCGCTGGCAGAGCTTCGAGATGACAGCTGGGTTCCGATTGCGTCGGGAGCGGCAAAGGTTCGCGACGAGGTGGTCGAACGTATCGGGCTCAACGCCGAACAGTTCCAGCGCGTCATCCTGCTCCCGCAAGGCGAGTTCGAGCGGTTCCTCACCGACAAGGGCGACGATCGCCGGCCGCTGCTTCGGCAGCTGTTCGGTAGCGCCGTGTTCGACCGGGCGGTGCTGCAACTGAAGGATCAGGCAGCCAAGTCGCGCGAACTCCTCCAGCAAGTTCGGGCTGGCATCGACCAACACCGGTTTGCTGCAGGTTCACACCTTGCCGAGGCCGAGGCGGTGTTGTCCATCGAACCCGACGACCCGCAACTGCTCGACGAGCGACTTGCGGTTGTGGTCGCAGCTGCAGCCGAGGCCGATGCTGACCGTGTGGCAGCCGATCTCGCTGCCACAGCTGCTGAGCAGGTAGCCGTCACGGCGACCGAGGTGGCGCGTCGGTGGCGCGAACGGCGCGTTCGGTGGCAACGACATGAACAGCTGCAGCAGCTCCGCCCCGAGATGGAACGCGATCGTGAACGCGTCGATGCCGCTTTGCGGTGTCGACCCGTGGCCGATGCCCACCAGCGGGTCGTTGCTGCGCGCGAAGCAGCCGGGGCCGCATCCGCCGACCGAGCCGTCGCCGATGCCACTCTCGTGTCAGCACTTGCGCCAGCCGGGTCGTTCGGGTCGTTCGATGTTTCAACGTTGACTACAGCCGCCGTGCGGCGCGCGCTCGCCGATGAGCGGTCGGCCACCCAGCAAGCGATGCTCACGTCCGATGAGGTGTTGGCCGGGCGGCGGCAACTGTCTGCTGCCGAGGCTGCCGCTGCCGACACGGCAGCAGCACTCGAGCAGGCAACCCAACAGGTTGTCGATGCCGATCGCCAGTTGACGCGTCTTGGAGAGCACACGGCAGCGCTCGCCGATGCCCCGCGGCGCTTCAGCGAGGCGCAGGCCACGAGCGAGCGTTGCACCGTCGATCTCCAGCAGGGCCTCCTGGCGGCCGAGTTCTCTCAACGGGCTCTCGCGCTGAACGACGAAACTCGGTCAGCACAGTCTCAGTACGAGTCGGCGGTACACGCGTTCATCGCTTCGGCTGCACCTCGCCTGGCCGAACAACTGGTCGATGGTCAGCCGTGCCCCGTATGCGGCTCGCTCGACCATCCCGATACGGCACGGCACAGTCCGCACAGTCAACCGATCAGCGCCGATGAGCTCGACCGTCGACGTGAATCAGCGGCCGATCTCGCCGCAATCCGGGACGATGTCGTGCGACAATTGGCAGCGCTTCGTGGCAGCCTTGGTGCTTCGGCCGACGACACCGTCGACGAACTCGGTGAGCGAGCCGAGCGGGCGCTGTACGAACTGGGCCTGGCCGAGCAGGCGGTGTTGGCGCTCACTGCGGCCGCCGATCAGACCCAGCTCACCACCTGTGCACGCGGTGAAGCCGGTGACCGCCAACGGGACTGTTTCAGTGAGCAGGCGGCGCAGCAGGCTGGCTGTCAGGCGCTCGCCACGCAACTGCGCGAGTTGGAATCGAAGCTCGTTGCGGCTGGCGAGCGAGGCGTCGCGCCTGTGTTGCGACTGGCTGCAATCGACGCAGCCGAATCAGCCGCAACGCGCCGCGACGTTGCCGTGGCCGATGAACGCGATCTACTCACACAGCTCGTCGTGCATGAGGGGCAAGCGGCTGAGTTGTTGGCCCAGAGCGGCTTCGACACGATCACCGAGGCACTGGGTGCATCACTGCCCGAGCACGAGCAACAGCGTGTCTCCACGGCGGTTCAGGCATGGCAGCGAGAGCTCGACGGCCTCGACGTACTACTCGGTGCTGATCGTGAACCGTTGCCTGAAGATGAGCCGCCCACGTCGCTCCTCGAGAGCGAGGCTCAACGTGTATCCGATGTTCGCCGGATGGCCACGGTTCGGCACGCCACGTTGTCGTCATCCGCCGCAGCGGCGGGTCAGGCGCTCGGCCAAATCGGTATGCAGGTAGCAGCCGTAACCCGAGCCGAGCAAGCTGCAGCGATGTCCGAGACGGTCTACCAACGCTGTGCCGGGCGTCTCGAGCCGCGTGTACCGCTCGAGAACTGGGTGCTCGGCGCGGAGCTCGACCGTGTGGTCGAGGCGGCCAATGTGCATCTCGCAGCGATGACAGCGGGGCGCTACCTGCTGCAGCGCGCAGTGCAAGCCGTTGATGGGCGCTCCGCCGGCGGGCTCGACCTCGAGGTGGCTGACGCCCACACTGGTACCAGGCGGTGGACGACCTCGCTCTCGGGAGGTGAGCGGTTCCAAGCCTCGCTGGCGCTGGCGCTCGGCCTGGCCGATGTGGTGACCAGTGGTACCGCCGCAACGAGCAGAACGCTTGATGCCTTGTTCGTCGATGAGGGGTTCGGGTCGCTCGACGCCGATGCACTTGATCAGGCAATCGACGCGCTCGACCGGTTGCGACGGGGTGGACGCCAGATCGGTGTCATCACCCACGTCGATGCGATGAAAGCAGCGCTCCCTGTCGGCATCGAGGTTCGTCCGTTGCCAGGCAACCGGGGCTCGACGATCCACCAGCCGTTGCTGTAACTCCGCCGATCTGGTCGGATGGTGTTGCTTGCGTAGTCAGCGTTGCCAGACCTTCGCATAGAGGTGTGATGGATTCTGGCCAAACACCCGAATCGGTGGGTTTTCACGCCGTTTCATCACACCGTCAGCCGAAAGGGGGGAGTAGCAGGAACTGCTCTGGGCAGCTCCGCCGCCAACTCAACGACCGGACGACATGCGCTGCCCAGTCGACGAGAACCTCGACGGGCCCGCACTACAGCGAGTTGCCGTGGGTCGTCGGTCGTGGGTCGTGGGTCGTCGGTCGTCGGTCGAGCGTGCGAGGCTTGCAGGTGGCGAAGTACGAAGGTTTTTCGAACATCTGTGCAGGGCCGGGGACGGGCCGCTCGAGATGTCCTTTGAGGCAGTCGATACGGTCGTCGGCGGGTTACCCACGTCGGCGTTCTGGTATCGGGCGTGGTGGGCGAATGAAGCTGACGGGCGCCACGTCGAGGCCACCGGATTGGTCACTCCGACCGCAACTTATCAAAACATGAGACATTCGGAAAGATGATTGTACGATCCGGAGGGTGAAGCCGCCCACCAACATCGTCTCGTCCGTTCGCGGGTTCGTCACACAGCAAGCCACGAGCCCACGCGTACCGGCGTCTGGCAAGACGCCCGTGTGTCAGGGACCGGAACGTCGATCCGACGGGACCGCACCGAGCGACGTTGCGGTCGAGCTCGCTCGTGCGGTGGCGGCGGTAGCGGCAACGCTGGCGTTGCCCGACCTGCCCGTGGCGGCGCATCGTTCGCTTGATGCGTTGCTGCACGACACGGCAAGGCTGCGTCGGGGTGTGCCCGTTTCGGTCGCTGCCGGTGAGCTCGGCACAACAACGCCGACGGTGCGAGCGTGGATCAATCGTGGAGTGCTCGAACTCGTCCCTGGTGTGTCTCCCAAGCAAGTCAGCGTGCGATCGCTTGGCTTTGCGCTGGCTGCTGTTGCGATGATTCGTTCGGTCGGCGCGAACCAGCGACTGTTGACCAGGATCGTCGAAGTGCTCGACGACTTGCAGGTCCGTCGGGAGTTGGTGGCGACCGCTGCAGAGTTCGGCGATCGCGAGCAGTTCGATCCGTTCGACGTTGAGTCGGTCTTCGCCTGAGGGTGGCACGCCAGCCGAAGAAGCCGGTGGCCCCACACTTCACGGTCACGCGTACGCGAAGCGCTCACGAGGGACTCAAGATGGTTCCACCATTGCTCAAGTCGCCAGTGGCCAAGGTGCTCCAACGGCTCGCGATGGAAGGCTGCCGGGCCGCCGGGTACGCGCTGTCTGGCGACGAGCCCTGGCCACACATCTGCTCCGTACATCTGCTCCGTACATCTGCTCCGTGCACGTTGACGGGCTCCGGATCATCGTCGTGTTCCCCTCCGAAACCGAAGTCGCGATCGTCAAGGTTGCCCCGCACAGCGACACGTCCGACCCCTATCGCGAGCTCGCCGCCGAGCTTGGCGTTCCTGTTTCAACGGGCCCTAGGACGAAACCTCCGTGCTGCGGTCCCGACGGTGAGGCATCGGTCGACCCTTACCTCGTTGCCCTTATCGAGGACGCGTTCTTGCGTGTGACCCGGTGATGGTCGATCATCCCACGTTGGTTTGATGTTGGAGATTCGGACGTGGCGAAGTACGACCCGTTGTTCAAGCATCTGTTGAAGCCGGGGTTGCATACGCCGCACTACGCTGGTGTTGCCCGGGCTGACCGCACAGATCGCGGGGCGCGAGCTGTGCCTGATCGCGGCAACCGATCGCCTTGGCGTGTCTCCTGCTCTACTTCTGCATGTTGGGAGATGCGGCGACAACGGGACCGTAGCCGGGGTCTCGTCCTGCTGCCGAACCTAGCAAGCTCTGATCCCGTAAGGGAGCCGCATCGGGTCGTCGGCAACCCAGAAGGCGAGTACTCGACCGTCGGTTGCCGTTGTCTCAGTGACCGCTCCTCGTGTCCGGCGGTCTACTAATGACGAGGAAGAAGACCAGGCCGATCAAGAAGAAGAATCCGCAGACGCCAGAACAGTCGCCCACGTCGGAGGCTCCCGTCGGTCATGTCGAGAGACAGGACGCGGACGGTTGCGCCACGCAGTGGGATGACGGCGAGACGGCACGATCCGGTCGAAAGCGCTTTGTAATGATCCTACGCTGTCCCGCAACGCACTCTCCGGCAGGGCGGGCGGTCTGGGTGTGCCCTTGACACACCCCTTCGCATAGAGGTGTGATGGCGGCCTGGGGTAGTCAGCGTCGCTGCTGCTACGGGAACGTGGCATCACACTGTTATGCGAAGGGTGGGAGGTTGCCAGAGTGCGTCGCCCAGCCCGCTCGACCGAGCAATGCGTCGCCCGATCGCTGCGTCGAGCGCTGCCCACGTACCGACCACGGTGAGTTCGTGGCGTGAACGGGTGACTGCGGTGTAGAGCAGTTCGCGGGTACAGAGCTGCGACGCCACGTCGGGCAGCACCACGACGACATGATCGAACTCGGATCCCTGGCTTTTGTGGATGGTCATCGCATGCACCGTTTCGTTGTCGGGCAGCTGCGCGACGCCGAATTTGGCGATGCCGTCGGAGCGTTCGATGGCGACCACCCGGTGCCCATCGTCGGCGGGCAGCACGACCCCGATGTCGCCGTTGCTGAGTCGGGTGACCGGGTCGTTGCGGGTGATCAGTATCGGCCGACCGATGTACCACGCGTCGTCGGTTCGGCAGTCGGGGTGGTCGTGCGACAACCATCGCTCGACGAGGCGATTCCATGTGTCGACGCCAGTCGGCCCTGAACGATGGGCGCACAACAAGCGCAAGGACCGGGTCGAACCGAGCGCTGCGGCAGCGTCGCCCTCTGCCGCCAGACGTGCGGTATGCGCGGCACCGTCGACCAGCAGTGGTCGAAGGCCTGCGCCGCCGGGAGAATGTGAGGGGTCGCCGTGGTCGATGAAGGTGTGGTCGATGAAGGTGAGCGTTGGTTCGTCGGCGAACAGTTGCCGGATGGTTGAGAGGTCGCCGTTGCGGATTGCGGTGGCAAGCGGGCGCACGCCGGAGTCGGACGTGAACCGGTATGAGGTCTGAAGCTGGACGATTGACTCGGCCAGAGGACCACTCCGGGTATGCGGCTCGGCGCCGATGATGTCGGCGAGCACCGACCCTGCCTCGACGCTGGCCAGCTGGTCGGGGTCGCCGACGAGTACGAGCCGCGTGTGGTCGGGAAGTGACCGGAGCAGGTGGGCCATCATCGGGAGCGACACCATCGACGACTCGTCGATGATCACGAGGTCGTGGTCGATCGGGTCGACGGATCGTCTCCGCCCGCCCATGCCGAGCAGTCGGTGCAATGTGGTCGGCTGCAACTCGACCATCGGTCCGTCGGTGGTGCCGGTGGCAGCGAGTTCCGTACGTAACGCCTCGCCCATCCGTGCCGCAGCTTTGCCGGTAGGGGCAGCGAGCGCCACACGTACCCGGGCGCCTGGGCGCGTGTCGAGCAGCGACAGCAGTCGAGCAATGGTCCGGGTCTTGCCGGTGCCCGGTCCACCTGCCACCACGGTGAGCGAACGTTGTAGCACGGTGCAAGCGGCGAGGCGTTGCCCGTCGGCCGCGTCAGTAGGGGGGAACAACCGGTCGATCTGCTCGGGCATCGATGCGCCCCAGTCGTCGACGAGCAGACCGGCGCGTCGCAGCAGGTGCTCCGCGACCGACCGCTCGTCGCGCCACAACCGGTCGAGATACAGGCGCCGACCATGCAGTACCAATGGGCGGGGATCGTCGAGGTGTGCGTCATGTGGGGCCACGATGCTGCTGGCAGACAACGCTGCTGCCCACGCCTGCGGCTCGGGCCACACTACGGCGCCTGCGCCGGCGCCACTGTCGAGACCAGTGCCGGTGTCGGGCGCAGCGCCCACAGCGAGGGGGCGTCGTTCGGCTACGGCTGTTCGGGCAACGGTGTCGAGATCGAGGCACACGTGACCGTGGCGTGGAGCACGACTGGCCAACGCGATGGCAAGCACCACTGCTGGGTCGGCCGGGTGTGCCAGGTTGCCGAGTCGGACAAGGGCGTCAGCAAGGTGCACGTCGACCGGTTCGAGCAGTCCGGCATCAATGGCGGGGCCAAGGCATTGCACTGACTCTGGCAGGCAGGACTGGGCCGAGGAGCGGGGGGTCATGGCTGTCTACCGTCGAGCAGGTTGCTGAGTGCCACCGTCAGCGCCGGCGGAACAGCCCAACTGCAGACCCCGAACGGCCTGTCGCCGACGACCTGCGTAGCCGGGCCAGCCATGCCGCGCACGAACAGATACGCGGCCCCGCCGAGATGGCGGGCCGGCTCGTAGCCAGGCTGGCGCCAGCGGAGGTAGCGGTGCAGTGCGACCCCGTAGAGCAGCGCCTGGAGCGGATAGTGGTGTTCGACCATTGCAGCGGGTAGGCGGTCGGGGTGGTAGTCCGGTAGGCGGTTGGTTTTGTAGTCGCAGATCACGAACCGTGGCTGGCCGTGGGCATCGTAGATCCGCGCCACGAGGTCGATCGAACCGTTGAGATGGCCAACGAGTTGGGTGTCGAATCCCACGGTGGACAGCGTCGGTGCGTAGTCGCGAAAGGGGTCGTCGTCACCAAGGTGGTCGAGGAGCAGCGCAGCGATGTCTGAAGCGCGGACGGCAGGACCACTCGTTGCGAACGCAAGCTCGAACGTGAGCTCGTCGAGGCGGTCGCGCCGGGACAACGTGGCCAGCGGGCGGTCACCGAAGCAGCTGCCCGTTGGTGAGAGCAACACATCCTGGATACCTGCAACCAACGTCGGGCGGTGTACGGGCAACTCGCGCCATGGCCAGGTGGCGTCGAGAACCCGCTCGGCTTCGGCAGGCATCGGCGCGGTGAACTCGAGTGCCTCCATCACGCTGTGGAACGCCGTGCCGAACTCGGTGCCAGCGGTACGAATCGCAGCCAACGCGGAGACGGCTAACGCAGAGATGACGACTTGCTCTACATCATCGAGGCCTGCGTCAGGTTCGGTGACAAGGTCGGCGCGGGTGCCGACCATCTCATCGTCGGCGGCCACCATCATCTCGAAATGAGTCGATGTGGCGGGCGCGGCAATGGACGAAAACGAGTGTCGGCGGCGTGCGTTCTGAAACTGATACTCGAATGAACTGACCGAAAGCGTCGGCAGCGTGGTCGATGCTGCGACAACGGTGGGGGTTCCAGGCTGCACCACCGAGATAGCGATGGAACCCGCACCCGCGTGGGCCAAGGCCTGGAGCCCGCGCATGGCTGCTTCGTGGTCGCCAGGCGGGTGCACGACGGATGGATCGACTCGGAAACCGTCGGACGAGCGGCAGACGAGCAGTTCGGTGATCGCCTTTCGCGGCGAGCGATGGCCGGTACCCCACCAGACGACAGTCCGGTACTTCGCCCGGGTGAGCGCGACATACATCAACCGCTGTTCGGCCCCGAACGCCTCGGCGTTTGCCAACTCCTCCGACTCGTCAGCGGGCGCTTTCGGTGTGACATCAAGGACCAAATGGTCGTTCTCGTGGAACACACGCTGTTTCGATGGCGCGCCGCCGAGCCATGCGAACGGCACCAGGGTGACTGCGAATTCGAGACCCTTGCCAGCGTGAATGGTGAGCAGTTGTATCGCATCGTCGTCGGTGTCGATGCGCCGTGCCAGCCGCTCGGTTTCCTGCTCGTCTTGTGCTTGCATCGAGGCCAACGCATCGGCGAGCGCTGCCGGAGCGGTAGGCCCCGGTACGGCGGCATGCAGCACCTCGCCCAGGTGCTCGATGTCGGTGAGCGCCCGTTCGCCATCGATCTGGGTCAACAGTCGTCTGGTGAGCTCGGTCTTGGCTCGTATCGCGGCGAGCAGTGCTGGTATTCCGCCGCGGGCGAGCACCCTTCGCCATTCGGTGAGTTGTTCTTGCACTCGGAGCAGGTCGTCGTCGGTGGCCTCGGCCAGCTGCGCGGCACTCCACCCGACAAACCAGGAGATTGCGGCCAGAGATGCGGCAGCCACGGAAGCAGGTCGCTCCATGCCGGCGATCAGCCACTGCCAATGAGAGGCGGCTTGGCCATTGGCGACACTTGCGTCGCCACGACGCACCGACGCGATACCGACAGCGTGAAGTGCGTCGGCAATGAGGTCGGCATCGGCGTGTTTGCCAACCAGTACCGCGATGTCGCTCGGTTGGAGAGGGACCTGGTCGTGCGCTGGCCGACAGACAACTGCTTGGCTGGACAGTAGTTGGGCGACCACCTCGGCGACATCGGCGGCCACCAGGCGGCGGGCGCGGTCGGCGGCGGCATACGCGGCGTTGTGATCGTTGGGTACGACTCGAATGGAGAACGGGGCTGCCAAGCTGTCGCCGAGGAGTACCGGCCGAGGGTGCTGCTCGGGATCCGGTGGGGCCACGTCGTGGTGCACGATCTGTTCGTGGCCGAATGCAGATCCGCGAAAGACCAGGTTGATGGCATTGATGAGCGCCGGTTCCATCCGCCAGTTGTGGTCGAGGGTGTCACGGTGGCCTGCAGATGTTCGGGCTTGCAGATACGCGTGCACATCGGCGCCACGAAAGCCGTAGATCGCCTGTTTGGGATCGCCGACCACCACGACCTCGGTGGAACCCTCAGGCGCTTCCAAGAACGCAAGCGAGAACACCTGCCATTGCAACGCGTCGGTGTCTTGGAACTCGTCGATGAGGACGAACTGGTAGCGCTCACCAAGCGTGCGGGCGTGCCGCGAATCGGAAGCCACCGCGTGAAGCGCTCGCCGAATGATGTCGTCGTGAGTGATGACACCGAGCTCGAGCCGTCGCTGAAGCACTCGCCGGCGAATGTCGTCGAGGAAGTCGGTCCATCCCGGCTCGTCGGAGCGAAGCTCGCCGGTGGGATGGGTGAGCATCAGCCTGATCAGCGAACGGATCGTGGTTTCCGTGGCCGCTGGCTTGTCAGATGACGTGTCGGACGCCGGCGCGATGAGGTGAAGCAGCGGTGAGGCCCTGGTCAGGGGAGCGAATTCGCGCAGGATTGCATCGTTGATGACCTCGTCAGCGATGCCGTCGTTCATCGAGATCGTGGCTGTGGAGCTGTCGTCGAGCGCGCCGAGAAACGTGAGTACCTGGTGGCAGAACCCGTGGATAGTGGTGATGGTGGCCAGATCGAACGATGTGAGCGCGTGTCGGGCCGTTTCACTCTCGGTTCCGTCGGTGGCCGCAACCTCGGAGAGGCGATGGCGGATGCGGTCGCGCAGTTCGGCTGTGGCAGCCCTGGTGAACGTGACCACCAGGATCCGTTCGATCGGTACGCCCTCGAGAACTCGCTGCACGACCAGTTCGGTGATGCGGTGGGTCTTGCCGGTTCCGGCGCTTGCCTCGATGACCGTGAGACGCGGATTCGGTGAGAGGGTCATGCCGACTGCCCGCCGAGTAGCTGCCAGAGTCGTTGTGCGAGCTGCTGCCCGGGTTCGTCGGTGCCCGGGGCGCAGTGTGTTGCCAGCACCTCCTCAGCGAGGTCGCCGAACACGAACCGAGTAGCGGCGTCGAGTAGATCGTCGTGGTAAGCAGTCTTGGCCGAGCCCAATTGTTTGGCCCACGCCGCCGCCACGGCAACCGGCATGGGCATCGCTACGGAACCGCATTTCCTGGTCAGGCTGACGAGCTGGGCCAACGCCGTGGAGGCCTGCTCGGCGTCGGCATTGATGGTGACCGACCTACTGACGATCTTGAGCGGCACATTCTTGGCCTTGCTCGGCTCGACGCCCACCACAAGGCCGTTGGGCGACCGTCCCATGGCACACAGGGCCAGTACCCGCAGATGGGCGTCGACCAGTTCCGTGGCCCGTAGCCGGCCAGGCCGGGCAACGACGACCGAGTCGCGATGGAGACCAGAGATGGTTCCGATGAGGCGCGTCTCTCCGGGTAGAACCAGGTCGAGCAGCTGTTGTCCGTCGGCCACCAGCGGCAGACCCTGGTCGGCCAGATACGTGTGCAGCAAGGCGACGGTCGTGCGGGCCAAGGTTGCAGCTCGGGCCCCGAGGCGTCCGGGTGGCAACAGCCCGTCCGAACGGGCGAGCAGATACCAGCGGCGTTCGGCCTCGTCGACGCTCAGATCGCCTTGGGCGCGAAGGTGGAACAGCCGGTTGGCGAGGGCCCACCCGTCGAGGCCGGCAGGATCGGTGGTGACCAGATCGACGCGCGAATCGGATTGGCGGGGTAGACGTACGCCGAGGCCATGGCTGAGAAAGTATGCGGCCGGGGCGGTGAGTGCAGCGAACACGTCGTCGAGCATGATCGTGTCGGCGTGCGTGGCATCGGGCACCTTGACAGAACGGGCGAGGTTCGGACGCTGGCCGCCGCTACGCCTGGCGAGCGCGCCTGCCAGCGCGTCGGGATCGAACGACCATGGTTGACCCGTGCCCAAGCGGCCGGGGATCAGGTTGGCCTCGGCAAACGCCTGTCGTGGGTGATGTACGACCAGCACCTCAGACGTGGTCGTGGTCGTGGTCGTGGTCGTGGATTTTTGTGGGGCCGCAAGTGTGCTGCAAAGGTCGATCACCTCGAGGAGTTCGGCGAGTGGGGTGGTGGGGGGCACTGCCTGGTTCGTACGTACGTCGTTGCCCGTGTAGGTGATGACCAGATGTTCGCGAGCTGACAACACCGCATCGAGCAGCAGACCGCGCTGCTCGCTGCGCGGATCGCGGTCGCCTACGCAGGGTTGCTTGGCGAGCAGGTCGTCCGGGTGGGCGGTGGTGCTGCGCAGCGACTGCTCATCGAGGCCGATGATGATGACAGCGCGGTGAGGAACGCCGCGAAGATCGCCCATCGCGCACGCAGTGATCGAGCCGCCTCCCCAGCGCGCTGAGGCGACTGAGGCGACTGCGGCACTCTGGGCAGCCGACAGGATCGACAAGATCTCGGTAGGCGACACCACGAGTGAGTCTGCGCTGGGAGTGCCAGCCAACTGCGTATCGACCAGATCGAGCGTTGCGGCGAGTTGTCGGTGCTGCCAGGGGCGTTCAGGATCGCCGCACAGCAGCGACGCAGCGGTCGAGCGAAGCGCGGCGACCCACTGGCCGGCCGGTTGGGCGTGGATCAACGTGGCCCGGGCCGTACGCAGTCGGTAGACGAAGTCGGCGAGTCGCCCGAGGCCAATCGCGTCGTCGAGCCCGACGTCGGGGCTGGGGCTACGGTCGCCGATTGCGATCCGGCTGTGTGTGGGCGCCATTGCAACTCCGAGCAGCAGGCGGTCGATTGCCGCCTCCCACGTGATCACTTCGGCCTCGTTTGGAACGCCGTCGGCGCAGAGGTGGTCACCATCGAGACCCCAACGGACGTTGCCGAGCTCGATCCAGTGCGGCAGGCTGGCAAGGTCGGCTTCGTTGAACCGACTTGCGCGTTGAACAGCGTCGTGGGCTGCCAGCGCGGTGACGGCACTGGCGCTGCACCTGCCTTGGACGGTACGCACGATCTCGATCAACGAGTCGACCAGGCTGGAACCGGATGTGTCGCCGACCTGCCCGCCGGGCTGTGCGACGGTGAGCGGAAATCGAAGACCGCCCGATCGAAGACCGCCAGATCGAAGACCGCTATCAAGTCCGTAACCGGCAAGTTCGCCGAGTGTGTGCTGGAGCAACGGCCCGTAGGTTTCGAGATCGGGGCAGAGCACCACGATGTCGCGCAGTTCGAGACCCGACCCGGGCTGATCGACAAGGTGGGCGATCGCGTCGCGTACCACCTCGACCTGGCGGGTAGCACCATGGCAGGCGTGAACCTGGACAGATCTATCGGAAGGCGACCATGCCATCAGCACGCCCTCGCCGGGGTCGCGATCGGCGCGGAGGTCGAACTGGAGGCGCTGCAACAAGCAGGTGGGTGCGGTGTCGCGTTGTTCGTCGTCGGCCTGGTGCCACTGTGCCGAATGCACGCCCGACCGAAGTGCGAGATGGCTCTCGTACGCGACCTGGCCCCATGTGGTCAACAGCGGGTGACGAGCGCGAATGGCCCCGCGGGGCAGCGGCGAGATGCCGTGCGATGACGTTGCATGGCCGAGGGCATGGGCCCACCAACCAGGCGATGGATGGAGTAACAGCACATGGACCTGGCGGTGGACTGCGAGCGCGTCGAGTGCCTCGATCTGCGATGAGGCCAGTGCGCCGAGAGCGATGATGAACACGCGCGAGGGAAGATCGAGCGCATGCTCTCCGGCGCGGAGTGCCGCCGTGATGTGGACCAACTGTTCGGCTGGGTCGGTGCCGAGTTCGTTTCTGAGGGCCCGCCACAGCATGGGTTGCCACAGCGCAGACGCGTCGAGTGGCTTGCCCTCGGCGCTGCGATCGTGGCCGGCCCGCCACTGGTGAAGCAGTGAGGGTCGATAGACCGCGTACCGATCGAACAGCGTGGCGATGTGGCGCGCCCGGGCAACCGAGATATCGGACAACCCGGTCGGTCCGGTCGGGTCGGTCTCAGTGAGGGTGTCCGTCGCATGACGACGTAGTTGCGCGAGGATGCGCCAGGTGAGTGTGCCCGGCTGCCACGCTTCGGTAGCGGTAGGCCGAGCCTGGTGCATGCCATCTTCGTGCAACTGCAAGAGCCGGCCGGGAAACAGGAACCGGATGTTGGCGGTGACCCCGTCTCGGCCCGAACCCGACTTGGGATCGCCACCCAGACGAAGCGCCAGTTGCTGCGCGATCCATCGCTCGATGCCGCGTGACGGCACCGAGACGACATCGGGCGTAAACGGGTCGTCCGGTGGCTCGCTCAACAACCCGGCGAGTACCTCGACGAGGTCTTCGGCTCGCCCCGCGTGATGCACATGCAACATGTCGGCGACGGTACCTCATGGGTGTGTCAGGGTTCGGGTGTCCTGCTGGTCAAGGGCTAGCCTGCCTGGCACATTCGTCCCATTTTCACCGGCACGACCGCTGCGGTCCTGCCCGAAGGAGCATCCATGGCTGTCAACGTCGATCTCGTGAAGACCACCCCCAAGGCTGTCGATGTGGTCGGCGTACCGGTTGCCGTCACTGGCGCTGTCTCGCGGGCATTGGGTCTCACCAGGGCCGCGCTGGCAGCGCATGGATTCGAAGGAAAGCCCGGCCAAACGTTGGTGCTTCCCGCCGCAACGGGGCCGACGTACGTCGCTGTTGGCATCGGCGACCCTGCTGTGCTGAGCGTCAAGGGTCTTCGTGATGCGGCTGCAGCCCTCGTGCGTGCCGCCGGTCGGCGGTCGACGATTGCCACCTCGCTGGCCGACCTGGAAGGTGTCGAGGCCAAGTCGGCGGCGCAGGCTGTCGTCGAAGGTGCACTCCTCGCGTCGTACCGGTACCTCGGATTGAAGACCGACACGTCAGGCGCTTCTACGCTTACATCGCTCAGCCTGATCGTGAGCGACAAGCGATCTGCCGGCGCACGCCTCGGGATTGAACGTGGCACGGTCACGGCTGCAGCAGCAGCGTTGGCTCGCGACCTCGCCAACATGCCGCCGGCCTACCTCACCGCGCGGATGCTCGCCGACAAGGCCGTTGCAGTGGCGAACGAAAGCGGTCTCGACGTCGAGGTGTTCAACCGCGACCAGTTGCTCGCGATGGGATGCGGCGGAATGATTGGCGTCAACCAGGGCAGCATCGAGCCGCCCCGGATGGTGCGCCTGAGCTACACCCCGAAGAATCCCACAGGGCATCTGGTGCTCGTTGGCAAGGGTGTCACGTACGACTCGGGTGGCATCAGCCTGAAGCCGAGCGATGCATCGCACGCGAAGATGAAGATGGATATGAGTGGCGCCGCCGCCGTGCTGGCCACGATGGGTGCGCTCAAGGCGTTGAAGGTGAAGGCAACCGTCACCGGGTATCTCATGTGTACCGACAATCTGCCCTCCGGGAGTGCGTTCAAGTTGGGCGATGTGCTCACGTTCCGCAATGGCAAGACCGCAGAGATCCACAACACCGACGCCGAGGGGCGGCTCGTGCTGGCCGACGGGCTGTCGCTCGGTGTCGAATCCAAGCCGGATGCCATCATCGACATCGCCACGCTCACCGGTGCCTGCGTTGCGGCGTTGGGCGTCAAGATCGCCGGTGTGTTGGGCAACGACCAACCGTTTGTCGAGCAGGTGAAGGAAGCGTCTCAGCGTGCGGACGAAAATGTCTGGCAGTTGCCGTTGGCCAAGGAGTACCGCAAACTCATCGACTCGAACGTTGCCGACATGAAGAACGTCGGCGGCCCCTACGGTGGTGCAATCACTGCGGCGTTGTTTCTCAGCGAGTTCGTCGGTGATACGCCGTGGGCGCACCTCGACATCGCCGGTCCCATGGATGTCGACAGCGACGATGGCTGGTTGTCGAAGGGTGCCACCGGGTTCGGCACCCGCCTGCTGATCGAACTCGCGAGCAACTTCTCGAAGTGACTCGACCGGTGCCGGTCTAGTGCCGCTGTCACGCGGCATCGGGCGAAACACCTGATTGGGCACGACGAGCCAGGTCGTTCGCCGTCATCGGCGACACGCCTAGGCCCAGCAGTTGTCGTTCCACCACGTCGGGATCGTCGCCAACGGCGAGCATCGCAGCAGACAGGATCTGGGCGCGGTCGATGTCGTTCGCCGACGGGGCAGCGCTGCGTTGCCATGCGGCGTGAGCGCGACGAAGGTGCTCGGGCATCCGCTGGATGTGACGGTGGGCGACCGGTGGCAACCGACGCCGAATCGCCAGACCTCCGCTGATCGGTTGGGCGACACCGAACAGCACACACCTGTGCAGCGCACGAGTGAACGGGTTGCTGTTGCCGGGGGCGTACGACAGCCCGAGCGCCCGAGCCGTCTGCGCGAGATCAAGTTCGTAGCCGCCAGGATATTCATCGAGCCCGTTCGCCATGCGGCGTAACAGCCAGGTCGCAGTCGGGCCGAGGACGTTCAACCAAAACAGTTCGACGTACTGGCTGCGCGGGTCGAACCCGATCGGGTCGAGCAGTTCGTCGGTCCACGGAACGACGATCAGTGAGGGTTCGAAGATGGCAGCGTCGAGTGGCGTCAGCGACATGGTGTGCCTCCCAGGTTGGTGGCTTTTCAGCGTCAGTGTGATGTGGGGGAATCCAACCGATGAGGGACGGCGGCGATGGCCGGACGGAACGAGCAAGTTGAGAACCGACGAGGTCCGCACGGAACCTGGCCCGCCATGGAGAATTAGTACTAGATCGTCCAAAATGATTCGAGAGTAGTGAGTGATCTGTGTCGCAGATGGGAATGGGCCGATGGCCCTGCGCGTTGCACTCTTTGCTGACCAAGGCGCACACAGTGAAATCTCATCGCGCGAGTAGAACTAGGAATCAAATGTTCACGACCAAGCACCACATCCATCCCGCTCTCCGTGCCAGCGATATGGCTGCGTCGGTCCCCACCGCAGAACTTCAGACCTTGGATCGTCTTGCGACCACCATCGACATTCCCGCCGGTGAGGAGATCGTGCACGTGAACGGGTTCGGCCGCGAATGTTTCGTGGTCATCGACGGCCAGTTCGAGGTCCAGCGCGAGGATACGACGATCACCGTCGGCCCCGGCGACATCATCGGCGAACTCGCTCTGCTGACCCTCAAGCCTCGCACAGCGTCGGTCACGGCGACCACCGACTCCAGCGTGTACGTCCTGACACCATCTGAGTTTGCGACGATGCTCGACACGTGTCCGAACATCGCGCGGCACATACTCGATGGAGCCGTCCGCCGGGCTGCCGTCGCCTAATGGGAGATGGGTTACCGGCAGTATCTCGTGACGTTTGGCGTTGGGTTGTTGTCAACAGGCTGTCGCACAATGCTGTTCGGTGGTGTGGCGGTGCCCGGTCCCGGTCCCGATCCCGGCCGCGCGGTCGCGCTGCAGCGTGAACGTTGGTTGCATGACAGGCGGGCGTGGTGGAAGTCTGGATCAGCGACCACGACGGCTGTGCGGGCAGGATCGCGTCGACTTTCATGTCGCCAGCGCCGATAACTCGACGCGACTCGGCACCGCAACAACGGGTAGGCCCGGCGGGCGGGCTGTCAGTCGCCGATGTTGAGCCGACTTGTGCGGCACAACCACGAGTTCAGCAACAACCATGACACCGTTGCCGATAACACGACCAGACGTCCAACCTCACCCGCCACACCACCACACAGCATTGTGCGACAGCC